>DATKUC010000298.1:0-8017 GCA_035530835.1 Spirochaetia bacterium | reverse complement strand
GCCGAGGAAGAACGTGTCAACGCGCAATCGACTTATCGCTTCAACAGTCTCGGAACCGACGGCGACCTGCGAATGGCGAAAAATCCTTCCACCGATGAGAAGGATGTCCACAAGCGGATTCCCGCGGAGTTCTGCGGCAATAATGGGACTGTGGGTAACCACGGTGAAGGCGAGGTCGCGTTTGATTGCGCGCACAAGCTGGAGATTCGATGTCCCCCCGTCGATCGCCACAACCTGTCCCGAGCGGATAAGCCTTGCGGCAGCCTCTCCGAGGCGAGTCTTCACCTCAGATGAGATGGTCTCTCTGCGTTCGTAGTTTCCCAGCGCCTGCGAGACCGGGAGTGCACCTCCATGTACTCGCTGCACGAGGCCCTCTTCGGCAAGATCGCGCAAGTCCCGGCGAATAGTGTCTTCCGATACTTCCCACTCGCGGCTCAAGTCAGTTACCGTGACCTGTCCATGGGATGCGAGGCGGTCGAGGATGACCTTCTTCCGTTGGGCGGTGAGCATGGATTCCTCCTCGGATCACTACAGCATGCAATGCAATTGTGCGCAAGCTCGGTATAGTGTGTCAAACCTTGGGTACGTTTGTGAAGTCTACCGGTGACGCACCGGTATTACTGGGCAGACAATATACATCGGAGGGCGTTGCTGGTCACTTTGGAGCATTGACCGACACCGAAATGCAGACAGATTTGTCGCCGGCATGTTAACAGGTGGTCGGCATCTCCAAAAGGCATATCCCAAAGAGCGAACTCATTGTCGCACAGGCATTTCCACCGGTCCTTACCCCAAGCTTCGTAACACTATACAACCCTTTGTCAAACGAGATTCATTCGTGTAGGATTTGATATCACCTTCAGCCTCGTTCATCCAGCTGCATATCAAGGTTCGGCGGGAGTATCCCATGGGCATAGCTGCGATAGTAATCGGTGGTGTAATCGTTGTCACTATCATCGCTTCGGTCTCAAGTTACCTGACCGAGAAGGCCAAACGTAGGTCACCTGAGGTCGAGGCGAATCTGAGCGACCTCGAAAAGCGGCTCGCTGTCCTCGAATCCCGTATGGAGGATCGGGACGAGCGAGTCGCCCAAATTGCAAACGATTTGAAGTTTGTTAATAGGCTGATCGAGCAGGGCCCGGACGAACCGCACCGGCCGACCTGACCTGTCGCGGCAGACTCGCCGGCACTAGAACGGTTCGATCCGTCCGGATCCTGATGAGCGTACAGCGGGTCGTGCCGTACCGCCGTAGTGCAGGTTTCCTGATCCGGTGATGCTGCCGTCTATCGTATTGTTGGCAACTATCCAGACATTGCCGGAACCGCCCATCGAGACCTTCACGGTGTCAGCGACGAGTGCGCGATAGTTCACGTTGCCTGAGCCCGAGACTTCGACTGTCATCGACTGGGCGTGTCCGCTGAACTCGAGGTTGCCCGAGCCGGATATCCGGGTAACCAATGAACCGACGTCGATCGGGCCGTTCATCGAACCGGAACCGGAAATTGCAGCTTCAAATTGTGATGCTCGGACAATCCTCTGGAGGGTGATGCTTCCGGAACCTGATATTTTCACTTCTTTGAGTTCCGGGAGTGAAATGTTGAATCGGGGGCTTGAGTGGAACGCCATCCTGACGCCAGGCCTGAACCCGACGACCAGAGTATCACCTGAGACTTCAGTTGTGATGTAGCGAAGGAACGCATCATCTGCTGTCACATCAAGATGGTACTGTCCGCCGGGTGTGACCTGTACGATGCCGGACCCTGCGATGACGATTCGGCTGAAATTGGCGACCTGTCGCGTTTGCGTGCTCGATCTGCCTGATTCGTTGATGCCGTTGGCAACGGCATTGGTAGTGACGAGTGTCGCGCACAAAAAGAGCGCAGCAATCCCGCTGAGTGTTTTGGTGTGGATCATAGTCTCTCCTTGGTCTTGCGAATTACCGCATCCATAGTATATCACGACCCGGAAGAGGGCATTTCCCGTCATCTCTATTTCCCGTTATTTCTCTATTTGAATCATTTCCCGAACTATTGTAGTATGTGTCGAATATTGGAGTCTGACGTTTCAGCTGTCTGAGGAAATGATCATGAACTGCGCGAGTACGAAAACCATACTTCTGGTTGAAGATGAAGTCCTCATCGGGATGGGGGAGAAACAGGAACTGGAGCAATTCGGCTACGCGGTGATCATGGCCGATAACGGGGAGGATGCGGTCCGGATCGCGCATGCGAATGAGGCGGTCGATCTGGTGCTCATGGATATCAATCTTGGCGCGGGAATTGACGGCACTCAGGCTGCACGCGGCATATTGCAGGTTCGCGATGTTCCTGTGGTTTTTCTCTCGAGTCACGCGGAGCCGGAGATCGTCGAGCGGACTGAAGCGATCACCTCCTACGGATACGTTCTGAAGGGTTCAGGGACCGCCGTGCTCCAGGCGTCGATCCGTATGGCGTTCCGGCTTTTCGAGGCGCGGGAGCAACTGAAGCAGAGTGAATCCCGGTATCGCAGGCTCTTCGACAACCAGAACAGCGCGAACAGCCTCTATGAGGTGGTTCTGGATGCTGCTGGTCGTCCTGTCGATTACCGGTATCTTGCGGTGAATCACGCGTTTGAGAGAGTTACGGGCAAGTTGAGTGAGGCAATTGTTGGCCGCACCTTGCTTGAGGTCTTTCCTGCAACCGAGGAATACTGGCTCGAATGCTTTGCGGAAGTGTATATATCCGGGACCGCACGCCAATTTGAGCAGTACAGCGCCGAACTCGGTACCCATGTCCAGCTCAGTATCGATGCACCTTGTGCCGGACAGATTTCGCTGACGACCCTCGATATCACCGAGTTTTCGAGGCAGCGGGATTTGTTCGAATCGGTCCTGAACAGCGCAGCGGAGCTCATATTCGCGAAGGATCTGAAGGGACGGTATGTCGTGGCGAACCGGGCCACGCTCGATCGCTACGGTTTTGGGAGTGCGGCACAGATGCTTGGCAAATCGGATTTTGAATTGCATTCTGCAGAGATCGCGAGAAGTTACATCGATTCCGACCGTAGCGCGCTCGCCGCGGACAGTCCGAAAGAAACTGGATCAAGTTCAATCATCGAAGGTAAGATGCATTTCTATCGAACGACAAAATCGGCGTGGCGAAATGCGCACGGCGAAGTTGTCGGGGTCATCGGTGTTTCAACTGACGTGACCGGGCAGCGCGGACTCGAGCACTCTCTGCGCGAGAGCGAAGAGAACCTGCAGGCGGTACTTAATGCAAGTGATCAAATGATCACTCTGGTTTCAGCAGACCAGACTGTTATCGAGCTGAACGATGTTGCCGCGCAACTTCTGGGGTTGCCGCGTGAGCAGGCGATTGGCCGTAGGCTGCACGAGCTGCTCCCGAGCGGATTATCCCTTGGTCGACAGGATCAGATGGTGAGGGCCTTTGAATTGGGCTCCCCCGTTCGGTTCGAGGACGAGCTCATCGGGCATTCGGTGGTCAATCACCTGTTTCCGATACGGGGATCGAGCGGGAGTGTGGACCGTCTCGCAATTTACAGCAGGGATATAACCGAGCAGAAAAGTGCGGAGCAGGCAACAGCGCAACTGCTGCAGCGCTATCAGACCCTGCTCGAGCGTGCGAATGACGGCGTGCACATTCTCGACGGGCATGGCAATGTGGTGGAACTGAACGACGCGTTTTGTAGAATGCTCGGCTACAACCGGGAGGAACTCCTGGGGAAGAATGTAACTGAGTGGGATACTCAACTGGTGGGTGAGGATCTGATCGTCACACTACGTGAGAAGATCGACCATGCAGGGGTCTTTGAGACCACGCACCGCAGGAAGAACGGAACGACCTACGAGGCGGAGGTGAGTGTCGCTGCCATCATGCTCGACGGTAAGCGCTATCTGCATGCCGCGGCGCGCGATATCAGTACGCGCAAGAGAGCACAGCGCCATATTGCCTCGCTGCTACAGGACAAGCAGTTTCTGCTTAAAGAGGTTCATCATCGGATCAAGAACAATATGAGTACGATTCAAAGCCTTCTCAGGCTTCAGGCTCACCAACTGAAGTCGACGGAGGCGATTGCCGCGCTCGACGATGCGGTGAGCCGCGTCAAAAGCATGATGTTTCTCTATGACAGGCTCTACCGGTCATCGGATTTCAAAAATATCTGTGCAAGAGAGTATTTTCCGGAACTCATTGATCAGATAGTCGAGTCCTTTCCCCGCATAGCTGTCGTTACGACAGAAAAGCATATTGACGACTTCTGTCTTGACACCCGGTATATGCAACCGCTTGGTATGGCAGTCAACGAATTGATCACGAACATTATGAAGTACGCGTTCGTCGGTTGTGACGCAGGTTCGATCCTGTTTATGGCAAAGCTGTCCGACGATCGAGTTACCGTTCAGATCTGTGACAATGGTGTGGGTATGCCCGCGGAGGTCAACTCTCAGAGTACTTCGGGCTTTGGACTGGTACTGATCGATGCTATGGTCCGACAGCTCAACGGCACTATAGGCATCGAGCGGCTGAATGGAACAAGGGTGACGATCGAGTTTGATGTGCCGGTCAGGTCAGCCGACCGGTGAATGTCACGTCTCAATGAAACGTCTCATGCCGTGTGAGCATGTCGACAAATTCCCGGATTCGTCGCGTGCGTGTTTCCGGCTTTTTTGCCGTTTGAATCCTGAACAGGAGTGCGTACCGGTTTGCTCCGCTTAACGTCTCGAAGAAAGCCCGCGCTGCGGCGTTTGCATTGAGCGCCTGCAGGAAATCGGCGGGCACCTCCATCTCCCTCTGCGAAGCGTAGGCGTTGTCCCAACTGCCGTTTGCCTTGGCCTGCTCGATTGCGAGCGATCCACGCTTCTGCATACGACCGTTTTCGAATAGCTGCTCCGCGCGCTCCCTGTTGCGTTTCGACCAGATGCTATTCCTTCCTCGCGGAGAGAACTTCTGCAGCCACATCGATTCATCAAATGCTGCCTTCTGTCCGTCTATCCAGCCATAACAGAGCGCCTCATCGAGTGCCTCATCATAGGTTACTGAGGGAACCGCTGAGCCTTTCTTTGCTATCTGCAACCACAATCCGTTCGAAGTGTCCTGATTCGCGCTGAGCCACAGTCTCCAATCATCCGCGCTCGAAAATTGCTTTATCGGCAGACCCTTGTGCATGCCTGGCTCCGATCCGTCGCTCATTTCTGATGCCATCGTTCAACCTGCCGCTCCAATTCAAGCACATATTCGGCGAGGCGGCAATATTGGCGTCTGAAAAATGTGTCGGATTGACTGTTTGCATGCTACCTTTCGAGAGTCGGAGGCGGGAGCGATGCAGACACGTGAGTCCCGAATTCCCTGCGGCACGCAGACACTTGCCTGCAGTGTCGACTACGCCAGGGGATCTCCTGAGCCTTCAATCATCAGTATTCACGGCGGAGGCCCGTCGAGTCGCCGGACTACCGAGTATCTGGGAGCGCGCTTCCAGGCTGCCGGAAAGAGCGTAATCAGATTCGACCATTCGGGCCAGGGTGAAAGCAGCGGAGACCTGCTGCGATCGAGTCTGCAGACGCGGCTTTCGGAAGCGTTGTGCGTGTGCGCTTACTTTGGCCTGAGCGATCATACCACGGTCATCGGGACGAGCATGGGCGGTCACGTGGAGAGCGCACTTGTCCGCGAAATACCGGTTGATTCACTTATTCTGTTCTGTCCTGCCGCATACTCGGTGCGTGCCTGGGACGTCGAGTTTGGCGGTGGTTTCACCGGTATCATTCGCTCACCGGAGTCATACCGGGAGACGAACATCCGGGAGCTTCTGGGAGAGTTTGCCGGGACTTCGCTCCTCGTGACGGGAGCGGCGGATACCATTATTCCCGCGGAGGTCACCCGGCTCTACCATGTTGCGCTCTCGGGGTGCAAACGGTTCGATACGCATGTCATTCCCGACTGTCCGCATCCAATTCATCGCTGGGTGCTGAATCGGGAGGAAATCAGACGGGAACTCGAGGATCGGGTATTGAAGTTCCGTCTCACGGATTGGCCTTGAGGGGGGTAATCGGTACACTGTCGCTACCATGGTCGAAGGTGTTCAGTCCAAACACATTCTTCTTGTTGAAGATCAGGCGATAATCGCGCTGTCCGAGGCATCGGTTCTGACTGAGGCCGGTTTCTCCGTCGAAATAGTGCACTCGGGCGAGGCTGCAGTGCAGCACGCGGTCTCCGGTGCCGACATCGACCTCATCCTCATGGATATCGATCTTGGTTCCGGTATCGACGGTACCGATGCAGCAACGCGGATACTCGCGGTCAGATCGTTGCCTATCGTCTTTCTGACCGGTCATGCAGAAAAAGACATGGTGGATCGGGTTAAGGGAATTACCCGATACGGATATGTGCTCAAGGGCGGTGGCAGTTTTGTTCTGATCGAGTCGGTCACGATGGCGCTTGAGCTCTACGCCGCAAATCAGGCGACGATTGATCGGGAGCATAGAATTCTCGCGCTGAACCGCATGTACGCCGTACTCAGTGACGTGAACCAGGCGATAGTGCGGACTCGATCCCCCGATGCCCTGTACCAGAATGTCTGCAGGATTGCAGTTGAATCCGGAGGCTTTCTGTTTGCGTGGGTGGGGTTGATCGAGGAGAAGACTAATATCCTGCATCCGGTCGCATGGTACCGCCCCGACGAGACCTATGTGAAGCAGATTGTTATCGACTTCAGTCATCCGGAGCTCGGAAACGGTCCTGCAGGCAGGGCATTCCGGTCAGGTATCCACTTCATATCAAACCAGACCCGGATCGACGATGTCATGGGGCCCTGGCGTGCTGAAGCAACTGCACGCGGCTTTCGCGCTTCCGCTGCGTTTCCCATAAAGGTATTCGGCAAGGTCATCGGCATCTTTTCCTTCTACGCCGGCGAAGAGGAGTTCTTCGATAGCGATGAGGTCCGGCTGCTCGATGAACTTGCGGTGGACATTGGTTTTGCGGTGGAAACCGAGCAGACCGAACGCGAACAGGAGCAGCGCGCCGAGGCACAGCGTGAGACCGAACAGCTTCTTCAGTTTGTCGCCATGAAGGATCCAAATGTCGCATTTGCCGTTGACCGTGACTTCAACTTTCTGTTCGTGAACGATCGGTTCGCTGACCGTCTGGGCATGCGAGCGGAGAGTGCGACCGGTACGCATCACCTGGCGGCGGTTGACGGCGTGCCGCAGGAGTGGCGTGCGGCAATCAGCCGAGCCTTCGTGGGCGAGACGACCAGATCGGGATTTGAACCGGTGTCGTGGAATGGTGATGGGGACCAGTTCGTTCAGTGGCACTGTTATCCGTGGCTTTCGGCGAACAAAAAGATAGTCGCAGCGATTGTCTATGCGAACTACATCAACCTCAGCGATCTCCCGCCTCCCGCTGATATTCGCGGGCAATCCTCCGGCAACCTGATGGAGCGGGAGGCTCGTCATCGGTTCAAGAACGGAATGCAGTTGATCAGCTCACTTCTTGCTATCGATGCAACACGTACCGACGATGATGTGCAGGCGTTCGGTCTGCGGAGAGCGGCGGAACGAGTGAGTTCACTTTCCACTGTTCTCAGTACCGCGTATGCGGCCGAAGTACGCCGGCAAAAGAGTGACCTGTTCACCGTGATGGAGCAACTGGCCGGTGAGCTTCGCGCCGCGATGGCGGGGGCGGGAGTCGAGATCACGGTGAAGGGTAGTCGGGTGGAAGTTGATGCGAGCGATGCAGTTCCTTTTGCGCTTATCGTTCACGAACTGGTTATGAATGCGCTCAAGCACGCATTTTCTGGGCCGGACGGCAGGCATAGTATTTCGGTTCTGGTCGACTCCCGGCAAGGAAGCGGCGGCAGACTCACCGTCTCGGATAATGGCGGCGGCTTTCCTGAGGCGCTGCTTCGGCTGGGCGCGGCCGGTGATGGTCTTGTTATTGTTCGCGCCCTGACCCGACAGGTCGGCGGCACGATTGAGTTGGCGAACGAGGCGGACAATGGCGGAGCATCTGTGACAATTGAGTTTCC
>DATKUC010000297.1:0-5973 GCA_035530835.1 Spirochaetia bacterium | reverse complement strand
TCGACCGAGTCTACTTTCTGGAGACGAATTTTGAGGCTTTCATCTTTCTCTTCGTCGAATCCCGGGACGATGTCGTTGTTGCTCATGGCTCCCCTTCAATCTGCTGAAGCAGTATCTGCAAGAGCAGTATGCTCAGACCTGCCAATTTTTACCTGAGAAGGTCCACATGGAAATCTTCTCCCTAATATTATTGGTCCGACGTTTCTTTGTCAAATCATTCCCGCAGAAAGATCAATAACTGCGCCATTGGGAATTCCGCTTTCGCTGCACACTAATTGAGCAGCAAAATCCGCAATTCCGTCGGTCGACTGCAGCGCGCCTGTTCTCGACCTTGCACTCCATGCAGTTCGATCACGTTCAGTTACATATTCGGTATCTACATACCCAAGGGTGAGTACGTTACAGGTGACATTCCTTCCGGCATAGCTTCGAGCAACCGATTTGGCGATGACTCCCAATCCAACTTTTGCCGCAGAGTAAGCCGCAACCGTGGTGTAGCCGCGCATCGTGTCGGTTCCGGTGCCACCGAAAAGTATGATGCGGCCGAAACCTCGCTCGATCATTCCCGGCAGCGCGGCGGAAACAAGTACCCCCGGCAGCACAAGATTCAGATCGACCACACTCTGCCACTGTGCCGCGTCGGTTTTTTCGAGTGGTGTGCGAAGAAAGGGTCCAAACGCGCACACAAGAACATCGACTTCTGCCGCACTCTCCGCAAGCAGGGCCGAATCGTGCAGTGATCGCAGCTCCTGCATCATGAGGCGGGCCGCGCCGCCTTCACGATCTATCTGCTCGATCACCCGCTCGCCCTTCTGCCGGTCATGCCCACCATGCACAATAACCGTGGCGCGAACTCGTGCGAGCGCAAGCGCCACCGTCCGTCCTACTCCGCCGGTGCCTCCAACTATGAGAGCAGTCCGACCCGCAAGCGAAACATGACCGTCCATCCGCAGAAAGCTTATCACGACACAAGGATTTAGACAAAGGCATAGAAATGCTGATATACTGCTTTCACCATGAAGCGATTTGTCCTGTTCGCGCTTCTCATGAGCGCAGGAAGTCTCCTGTATGCACTCGATCAGAAGGCATTCGACAGTGTCGTAGACTTCAATCTGAACGTGCAACAGATTGATACACTGGTTTCACAGTCGAAGCAGGGCGAGATCGATCCAGGCAAGTTCCTCGTCCTCAACGGTTCGGTCGCCTCGATCGAAGTTATACGGCCAGCGGAAAAAGATTACCTCGCACTGGTAGAACTCGTCACCGGGAAATGGACCGGACTCGAAAAGGTGAACCTCTATCGAGTCTACCTGATCCTCTCGGGGCCCGGGTTCTTCAAGCGCATGCCCGCACGGGAACCGGTAAACCCGCCGTCCGACATGATCGCGGTGAACGACCAGATCATGGTTGTGGGAACCTATGCTGACGTCGGTCAGGCACCTGACGGAAAGAACGTTGCCGTAATCCGCGGCCTGGAAGTCCGCAACATGCAATAGGGTTGATCCCGGCAGGCGAATCACGGGAACTGAAGGTGATGTGGCTCGATAGTTCCCTCTTCTGCGAATATGGACGCACGCCTGATAGTCCCATGCAGTTCGCGAACGTTTCCCGGCCAGTCGTGCCGGAGAAGACAACGAATTGCAGGATCGCTCACCCGGACATGCGGCGTATCGCGAAGAAATGCAGCAACCAGGTTCGGTATATCCTCGAGGCGGGCACGAAGCGGTGGCATAACCACCGTCAGGATATTTATCCGATAATAGAGATCGCGGCGGAATCTGCGTTCGGCAACTGCGGCCTTCAGGTCGGTGTTTGTAGCAAACAACACCCGAACGTCCACGTTGCGGGGTCGGGTCGATCCGATGCGGCAGACCTGATTATCCTCAAGAATACGCAGCAGCTTCGATTGAGACGCGGCGGCAAGCTCACCGATCTCGTCGAGAAAGAGCGTCCCACCGTTTGCGCGCTCGAAGAAACCGCCGCGGGCTATCGCATCGGTGTAGCCTCCGCGATCGACTCCGAACATTTCCGCTTCAAAGAGCGTATCGGGCACCGCAGCGCAGTTGACCGGCACAAAAGGTCCTCTCCCGCGCGGTGACAGTCTGTGGATGGTTCTGGCGGCAAGTTCTTTTCCGGTGCCACTCTCGCCGATCAAGAGGACCGGATCGGCCGCGGGAGCGAATCTCACCAGCTGATTCTTCAGCTCCCGCATTACAGCCGTCCGCCCGATAATCTGTTCGGTGGCATCCGCATCGACACCCTCAGACATGCTGCTCTCGACCAACCGACGTGCGACCGCTTCGCGAATGGATGCCTGGATGGTCGACAGGAGAGCCGGCTTTGCGACGTAGTCAACAGCTCCGGCCCGAATTGCAGCCACGACAGTGGAAATCGCCGAAATGGTGCTGTACATGATAATCTGCGGCGGGTGGGGGATTGCAAGAAGTTCGGGTATCATGTCGATGCCGTTCGTGCCTGGCAGATCGACTTCAAGAAAGACAATGTCCGGCTTCTGCTGCTGCACAAGGTCGGCGCAGCCGACGAAGGTCTCGGGCGCCAGAATGTGGTGAAATGGTGAGAGAATCTGCGCAAATGTCTTGCGCGACCGCTCGTCCGGGTCGAGCATAAGAATGCGAACCATTCGACGTCCTCCTTCCGCGAAAGTTAGGCCCGATAGAAGCAGGGTGAGCAATGGCCGCAATCCACCGATCGCATTGTGTGCTGTTCATTAATAAGCGTAGTTGATCCGCGCAAAAATGCAAGGGGGCAGGACGAGAAAACACGAATCGTTGTATAGTGTTGTCTGCCATCATGGTAGACGTACGCATCCTGATCCGGCTATTTGAGCGCGGATTTCTGCTGAAGCTCTTTTTCGGGATACTCTTCGCATCACTGTTGATCCTGGTCGACGGCTTCGCGCTGATCTATTTTGCCCGGACGTTCGGCACCTATCTTGTGCTGGCAGTCGAGGCATCGGTGAGTCTGGTCGGCTGCCTGATCGTTCTTGATTCGACGCGAAGACTCGCCTACATCATCCGACGGCGGATTCGCGAAGGCGACTATCCGACGCGCGAATACCGCGATATGGCGGGATGCATGTTTGCTGGAGTGTTGATCGTTGTTCCGGGAATCGCGTCGAGTACAATCGGAGCGATCCTGTTTCTACCCGGCCTGCGGCGACTCGTCGGTGCTGCACTTATCTCGCGCCTCGAATCTGAACTTGTACAGACCTACGAGCACCTGAAGCTCAGGGAGTTCGACGATCCGCCGGGCACTGAGCGCGCGTCGAAATTACAGCTTGCGGATTCGGTGAATGAGCAGAAGAATCCAGTAGTACAGATAGACGAACCCCCGGAGAATCCGCCACGGATGCCGTAGCAGCTCGGGAATAACCTCCGCGCCCGACTGAAAACTCTTGCGCGAAGGACGTTTTCTGCGTTCGGAAAAAACGTCAAAACATTCGGATGACCAGAGCGCTATTGCCGCCACAATCTGTGCCCGGTGTCGAAAGAACCACTTGTCGCGGGCCTTCAGACCGGGTCCCATCAGAAGAAGATCGGGAGAAGCCTTCTTTACCGCGAGCAGGATATCGCGCTCAATATCATTATCGAAGTAGCCAGTATAGCGGCCGACAAAACGCAGACCGGGAAAGGTGTGGCGCAAGTTCTGTTCGGCATTTTGCAGATAGTTCTTCTGTCCGCCAATGACATAGACTGAGCGATGACGATTTTCCAGCGCGCCAAGCAGTTGTATGACAAAGTCAAACGGCAGGTAGCGATGCGGAAGATTGCGCCGCAGGAACCTGGCGCCGGAGACGATGCCGCGTGAGACAGGTATGACCAGGGACGCCTGCCGGACGCATCGATTGTATTCTCGATCCATCCTTGCGCGCATGAAGTCCCAGAGCCTGAGCAGGACTATCTGATGCGTCCCCTCGCCCTTCGTCATCTGTTCGGCAACAATGCCGATTTGTTCAGGTTCGACAATATCTATGGGAATGCTCAGCACATGAATCCGTTGTATTCCGTTCAGTTTCGGACGATCTGCCACGTTTTTTTCTCCAAAAGCACAATCTGCACCGCAGCAATCGCATAAAGAGCAGCTGTCTCGGTTCTCAATACCCGGGGGCCAAGATAGACCGGCACAAAGCCCATATTCTGAAGGTACGCAATTTCGCTATCGGCCAGCCCGCCCTCCGGACCGACGACGATGGCGACTCTTGTTGGGCGTGCATCAAGATACTCGTGCAATGATCGCTGTTCAAGGGGGGTCTGATGGAAGAAGAGCCCCGCCGACTGCGAATCACTGCTCCAGTGCTCTCCGATCCGCTCAAACTGTACTGGAGCGTGAATTTCCGGAAGTGCCGTCGATCCACTCTGCTGGACAGCTTCGCGCGCAATTCTTTCCCAGCGCTCCACCCGGTTCCCTTCGGCCAGTGCCGTGTCCAGTTTCGCGACCGTGAATCTGCTGATGAGGGGTATGAGCCGTTCAACACCGGCCTCGGTTGCCTGCCGCACAACGAGGTCCATCTTCGTCCCGCGCGGAAGGCACTGGAACAGCGTAACCGCGGGCTCGCCGGTCGGCTCGGGCGGCGCTGCCTGCGAAATTGCGACAGTGCACGAATCCGCGGTGACCTGATCGACCCGCAGCGTGTACCGTCGACCGGTCCGATCAACGCCGGGAAAGACATCCTGAACCGATACCCGCCGAACTCGGCAGAGATAGTGGTAATCCTTGCCGGTCAGGACATACTCGGCTTGACCGGCATAATCACGGGGTAACAGGAAGTGCTTCATTTACTGAGGGATGAATTTCGCCGTTCTTGAGCATCCGCACAGCGTCACTCAGGACCGTATCATAGTCGAGGTCATACACGATGGGCGTGTTTGTGACGCGCGCAACCTCGGCCTTCACCAGAAAACGCACAGTGCGTGCATCGAGGGCAATGTCCTGACTCTTCAGATCCGAGATGAAGGTGGCGATGTCGCTATTACTCGGGTCCGGATGACTCTTGACGAACTTCTGTACCAACTGCTCGCTGATGAGCTTTACGTACGCCTGCTGCTCGGCATCACTCAGTTTCGGCGGCGCGTCGATTCTGTTCGGCTCGATGCCCTTCTTGTCAATGAATACACCGCTGGGCGTGAAGTATTTTGCCATAGTCAGGCGGAATCCGCCGTCACCCACGGCGCGAACCTGCTGCACGGAACCTTTTCCGTAGGTCTTCTCGCCAATGAGATATCCGCGACCGCGATCCTTCATTGCACCCGAAAGGATCTCCGCCGCGGATGCGGTCCCGCCGTCAACCAGGACAGCGATGGGAAGGTCCGAGGGAACAAGCTGACCGGGAGTCGCATAGAATGTCTGGTTTTCTTCGGATATGCGGCTCTTCGTCCCAACGATGATGCCGTTCGAAAAGAACATGTCAGCTGTCTCGACGACTGCATTGAGAAGTCCGCCTGGATCGTTTCGCAGATCGATGATCATCGACGTGTAGTCGTGCTGCTTGAAAAAGCCGATTGCTTCCCGAACGCGATCGGCAGTGTACGGGGTGAACTGGATGATTCTGAGATAACCGATCCCGCCCTCTATTGAACCGTTCAGGGGAATCATATCCCGCTTTACCGTGGGAACCTCAATCAATGAACGAACGAGCGTAACCGGAAACTTCAGTGTTGCTCCGCGCTGAACGGTGATGGTGACCTTTGTGCCGGGCGCGCCGCGGAGTCTGCTCACCATTTCGTCGACTGTCATATCGGCAGTCGACTTGTCTCCCACCTTCAGGATCAGATCACCTGCATGAATGCCTGCGTGGTAGGCGGGGGTATCTTCGATGGGCGACACAACTTCTATATAGAGCGGTTCATGTGAACCATTCTGAGCCGTCTGCTTCGAGATATACATGCCGACACCACCGAACTCTCCGGAAGTTGTGTCGGTGAGACTTCGCATCTGATCGGCGGTAAGGTAGGC
>DATKUC010000296.1:0-2994 GCA_035530835.1 Spirochaetia bacterium | reverse complement strand
GGATTATTACCTTGACAGCTACAATGAATCGTTCTAAGAATTAGTAACAGTTAGTTAGTCATTCAGTCTATGGGTGACATCAGGAGGGAAAAGCGATGACAAAACGATCCTTCGTCCTAGTTCTTTCGCTGTTTCTTGCGGCGGCCGTCGGGGCCTTCGCAAATGGAACAAAAGAATCGACCGCCGCGCCGGCGCAGAGTGCGTCGACGGCAACTTCGAATTCCATGTATGGAGGCACGCTGAATCTCGGAGGAAGCGCACCTACCACGATCAATGCCACGTTCAATCCATTTTCTCCGAGTACCGATCCGGCCGTCTATTTCGTTTTCGAGCCTCTCATCTACGTGAACCCGCTCGATGGGAACACGATTCCATTCCTTGCCACTTCAAGTAAGTGGACTGACAACAATCTCAAACTGGACGTTACCATTCGATCCGGAGTCAAGTGGAACGACGGCACCCCATTCTCCGCGAAGGATGTCGTCTTTACATTCAATCTGTTGAAGAAGTTTCCCGCCCTTGACCTGAATGGTGTCTGGGCGCCCATCACCGGACTCCAGTCGGTGGAATTGTCCGGAACCAACGATGTGGTTTTCTCGTTCTCGCACCCCAATGTTCCGCAGTCATTCTATCTGCTGAACACGGTTATCGTTCCCGAACATGTCTGGTCAACCATCGCCAATCCGGTCAACTTCCAGGATTCCGAAAATCCTGTTGGCACCGGTCCTTTTACCCGTACCAGCTTCAGCGTGAGCAACAACGTAGAGACGCTCACGAAGAATGCAGACTACTGGTGGAGCGGCAGACCCTACGTGGACAAGATTCAGATCGTCGGCAACGTTTCCAATGAGGCTGCCTTCCTGCAGTTGCGAAAGGGTGACGCGGTCGAGAATGACATTGCGATCGAAGATCCGAACCGCACCTGGGTCAAACTGGATCCGGCTCACAATCTGCTGTTCTGGCCGACCTATTCCACAAACAACCTGGTTATGAATCTCGCCAAAGCGCCGTTCAATGACCTGGCATTCAGGAAGGCGTTGAATCTGGCAATCGATAAGCACATGCTCGAGCAGCGTGCCTACTTCGGTATGGGCGGTTACGACATCAGCCAGACAGGCATCATTCCCGGCCAGCGGGGCGCATGGTACGATCAGAGCCTCTCTTCGCAGGACGCATCGCTTACGAAGTACGATCCGCAGGCAGCGCTTCAGATCCTCGAGAAGGCCGGGTACAAGAAGACTGCGAACGGACTCGTTGAGCCGAACGGAACACCGGTTCCGACGCTGTCAATTCTCGTAGGTTCCGGATGGACCGACTTCATCACCATGGCACAGGTCATTTCGCAGGAACTGAGCGAGAATCTTGGAATCACCACGACAATCACTCAGCAGGCGTACAGCACCTATCAGACGCAGCTTGCGAACGGCACGTTCGATATGGCAATCAGCTGGCCACCTGTTCCCGGTCCGAATCCGTTCTATTCCTACAATTCGCAGCTCTACTCTCAGTACTCAGCTCCGATCGGAAAGACCGCAACATCGAACTGGCAGCGCTATTCGAATCCTGCCATCGACAAGGCGCTCGAGCAGTTCAACTCTACCACCGATCTGCAGGTACAGAAGCAGGCGATGTACACCATCGAGAAGACCATGCTTGACGATCTGCCCACAATCGTCCTTGATGAACGAACAGGCTTCGACCTCTACAGCAGCAAGGATTTTGTCGGTTGGCCGACCATCTCGGATCCGTATTCGAACGGATGGAACGGTACCGGTCTGGACATGCTGCCGGTTGTCGTCAAATTGCATAAGAGATAGCATTATCAGGAAAGGAGGGACGCAACGGCGTCCCTCCTGCGTATAGGAACCTGAAGATGCGGGCATGCACGGCCCGAAACGTCGTTCGGAGGTCGGCAGCCGACAAACGCGACAGCGCGTTATGCCGTTGGCGGCGACAGGGTGGTTTAGGGGATGAAATACGTCTTTCGCAAGGTTCTGATCTTTCTGTTGACCGCGTGGATAACTCTCACCATCAACTTCATCCTTCCGCGGCTCATGCCGGGTAATCCGGCGCTGGCGATGATTGCAAAGTTCAAGGGGAGATTGAGCGTACAGGCGCTCCACTCACTACAAGTTGCATTCGGCATCAATCCCGACCAGAGCGCGCTGACGCAATATTTCCACTATCTCGGACAGGTTCTCACCGGAAACTTCGGAGTCTCTCTCGCGTATTACCCGAATACAGTGGCGCAGGAAGTAGCCATCCACATGCCCTGGACCATCGGACTCGTCGGGATAATCACGATATTTTCGTTCATCGGCGGAACAATGCTCGGCATCAGTTCCGGATGGAAACGCAATTCACTCGGAAGTGCGATAAATGTGCCGGTGAGCATCTTTCTCAACGCAGTTCCCTATTTCTGGATCGCGCTCGTTCTTCAGTATGTGTTTGCCTTTGCGCTCGGCTGGTTTCCTCTGACTGGAGCGTTCGCGGTGTCCGGACCAACCGGACTTGCGCTTGTGGGGTCGATACTGTACCACGCAGTTCTCCCGGCCCTGACGATCTTCATTACTTCGCTCGGCGGATGGGTTCTGACGATGCGGAACAATATGTTGAACGTACTTGGTGAAGATTACGTGACCTTCGCGTTCGCGAAAGGTCTTCCGGACAACGTCATAAAGAACAACTACGTCGCACGAAACGCGCTGCTGCCGAACTTCACTGGTTTCGCAATTGCCATCGGCCTGATCGTGAGCGGCGCACTGCTCACCGAAATCGTATTCTCCTATCCGGGCGTCGGATATCTGATCTTCCAGGCAGTGATCAATCTGGACTATCCGCTTATGCAGGCACTGTTCTTCTTTATAACTATGGCCATTCTTGTCGCGAATCTTCTGGCCGACCTTGCGTACGTGTTTCTCGATCCTCGAGTCAGGCTGGGGGCTGAATAAATTATGGAATATATTCTTGTGCTCCTGCGCAACAGAAAGGCAA
>DATKUC010000295.1:0-3316 GCA_035530835.1 Spirochaetia bacterium | reverse complement strand
GAATCCTGCGGGCGCGAATCTTCTTGGCGCTCATACTGAAGCGCAGGTCGTCGGCAAGTCGGTCGAAGAGGTCATACATTCAGACAGTCTCGAGCGCGCACAGTCTGACATGACAAGGTTGCTTGCAGGGGAGACCAGACTGTACCGCAGCGAGGAAGTTCTTCTCAGGCTGGATGGCACTCTGATTACCGTCGAAATCCTTGCAACTCCGCTGCGGTATATGGATCGGCCTGCAATTCAGGTAATCATGACTGACATTTCCGAGCGAGAACAGGCGAAGAAAGAGCTCGAGTTCAGAAACATCGTGCTGTCGACTCAACAGGAAGCGTCGATCGATGCAATCCTTGTCGTGGACGAGAATGCCAGTATACTCTCGCGCAACTGGAAATTCAACGAGATGTGGGGAATACCTCCCGAGCTCTTGAATGAGAAGGACGACGAACCGATACTCCGGATGGTGTCGGACCTGGCGGTGGATTCAGAGAAGTTCCGTCGTCGGGTCGACCATCTATACAGCCACAAAGACGAAGCCAGCCATGATGAACTTCTCCTGAAGGATGGCCGGATTATCGATCGCTACTCAGCTCCGATGATTGGGCCGGGAAAGAGTTACCTGGGTCGAGTCTGGTATTTCCGGGACATTACTGAACGCAAGCGGGCGGAAGCCGATCTTCGTTTCCACAAGGCAACTCTGGAGGAAACCGGACGGCTCGCCAAAGTTGGCGGGTGGAGTTTCGATGCGGTCAGCGGAAGTAGTTTCTGGACCGACGAGGTCGCGCGAATTTATGATCTTGACCCGTCATTACCCTGTCCGAGCGACGTCGGACTGCAGTACCACGTCGGCGAGTCGCGTGCTCGAATCGAGGCAGCGATGCAGGATGCTATCGATCGGAAGATTCCCTTTGATCTGGAGCTCGAGTTCGACAGCGCGAAGGGCGTTCACAAGTGGGCGCGCACCATTGGCCATCCGGTCATCGAAGGCGGCCGCGTAACCCGGGTAATGGGATCATTCCAGGATATCACCGAACGAAAGCGGGGAGAGTCCGAGCGGGAGAGGCTCATGTTCGCCATGGAGCAGGTAGTCGACACAGTTATCATCACCGATCCTGACGGCATCATGCAGTATGCAAACACGGCCTTTGAACGGGTGAGCGGATATACCCGTGCAGAGGTCATTGGCAAGAATCCGCGAATCCTGAAGAGCGGTCAGCAGAGCAAGGAGTTCTACCAGGAGATGTGGACGACCATCTCATCCGGTGAAATCTGGCGCGGGACTATCGTGAACCGTCGGAAAGATGGGAATACTTACACCGTGGAGTCCACGATTTCCCCCGTGCGAGACTCTTCCGGACGAATCGTGAACTACGTTGAGGTGAACCACGATGTGAGCGCTCAACGCCTCATGGAGGAACGGCTCCGACAGGCTCAGAAGATGGAGACGGTGGGACAGCTTGCAGGTGGGGTCGCGCACGACTTCAACAATATGCTTCAGGTCATCATCACCTACACGGAGATGGCGCTTGGCATGGTGGAGGCGGGAGAACGGCTGCACAAGTACCTGTTCGAGATCAGGCGCGCCGCTCAACGGTCGGCGGAAATGACAGCACAGCTGCTCGCATTTGCGCGCAGACAGACTGTCACACCAAAGATCATAGACCTCAACGATTCGGTGTCCGGCTCCCGGAAGATGATCCAGCGCCTGATAGGCGATAGCATCGACTTTGCATGGGCGCCAGGACATGATCTGTGGAAGCTGAAAATAGATCCCACTCAACTGGACCAGATACTGGCAAATCTCGCGGTCAATGCGCGGGACGCAATCGATGGAGTCGGCAAACTGACCATCGGAACGCACAATGTCGTATTTGACGACGCGTACTGCGCAGTGAATCCCGGGTTCATACCGGGAAAGTACGTGCTCCTTGCGGTGAGCGACGATGGATGCGGTATGGACAAGGTGACTCTGGATCATCTTTTTGAACCGTTTTTCACTACAAAAGGGCAGGGGAAAGGCACAGGACTCGGGCTGGCGACAGTCTACGGAATCGTGCGGCAGAACAACGGTTTCATCAGCGTATACAGCGAGCCCGAACAGGGGACTACCTTCAAGGTCTACCTGCCCCGGACCACCGAAGCACCCGGGGATGATGCGGTTGATGTGGAGCCTGAGTTCAATGTAGGCGGAACCGAGACGGTATTTGTCGTGGAGGACGAGGGAGCGATTCTTGAACTCGCCAGGGAGTCCCTTCAGCAACTTGGCTACACCGTACTCACCGCGAGTTCACCGGATGAGGCAATTCCCAGGTTCGAGGAGCATGCGGAAGCGATAAGTCTCCTCATTACCGACGTGATAATGCCGCAGATGAACGGCCGTCAGCTCGCCGAGAGACTGATCGCATTGCGGCCCGGACTGAAATGCCTGTATATGTCCGGCTACTCGGCAGATGTCATGGGGCACCGGGGGATACTCACCGATGAGATGAAGTTCATTGCCAAACCGTTCTCGTTCGGGGAGCTGGCGGAGAAAGTCAGAGAGGCAATCGATCATTGAGTCATCGGGTCAATGGTGTGTGCCGGATTCCCCCGCCACAGCCATCACCCTTTCACGGCACCGGCGGTCAGGCCGCGGATGAACTGCTTTGCCATGGCAAGGTACAAGAGGATTACCGGGATCGCCGATAGCGTCAGCACTGCCAGAATCTTGGACCAGTCGGTCATGTACTGTCCGAATAGTCGCGTTACCCCCAGGATGAGCGTCTTCTGACTGTCCGCGTTGATGAAGATGAGTGGAAACCAGAGGTCATTCCAGATCGGCACCAGATTGAATATGGCAACCGTCGCGAGTGCAGGACGGAGAAGGTGTACGATGACCCGTACGAATACTCCCAGGCGCGTAGCGCCATCGATGACCGCGGCTTCCGTAATTTCGCCGGGGATGGCCCGAATGAACTCAGTCAGTACGAATATCGCTATCGGCAATCCCATCGCCACGTAAACGGGTATGAGGCTCCAGATCGTGTTAAGGAGACCGAGCGCCTTTACCAGCTGCAGTAGTCGAATGCTACCGATCTTGATGGGCAGCATCATGCCCGCAATGAAGAAGAAGTAGATGATGCGTGAGAAGCGGGTTCGCCAGTTCGCGAGCGAATAGGCGGCAACCGACCCGGCAACGAGAATCAACAGGATCGACAGTACCGTCACAACCAGACTGTTCTTGAAGTATATGAGGAAGGTCCCCTCCCGCAGAACTGACGCGTAACTGTCGAAGTTCCAGCGGAGAGGCAGAGAGAACGGATCCCGGTATATGTCGAATTTG
>DATKUC010000294.1:0-20388 GCA_035530835.1 Spirochaetia bacterium | reverse complement strand
AACAGCGGGAATGCCGGTTCGCAGCCATTCGGCAACCACAAGCAGCGCATCCTGCTTGTTTGTCTTGCCGGTCGATCGAGCCGACATGTATTTGCCGGTCCGACCATTCTTGAGCTGCACGTAATAGATACCGGAACGTCGATACATAGACCACTGAAAACCACCCATAATCGTCTCCCCGGATGTGGTTTCTTACACCTCATCCTACACTGCCTGGGATAACGACGCCGGTTTTCCGGTAGCCATTTGTATATCGTTGCACCGCAACGAGTTAGTCGTGCGTCCAGAGCGACTCGAACGCTCGACCTACGGCTTAGAAGGCCGTTGCTCTATCCAACTGAGCTATGGACGCGTTGGGCGCCGCGGGAAGACCCTTCGACCGATTCCGGTCGGAAGGCCATTGTCCCCTGTCATCAGGGGCTCCGCGGCGAAGTCGGGATGAGAGGATTTGAACCTCCGATCTCCTGCTCCCAAAGCAGGCGCCTTAGCCGCTAGGCTACATCCCGTCGATAGGTTCCGGCCCTGCGTTTTCACAGCTCTTTGAAGCGGATCAATGCATTGTGGGCCTGATGTACGCGGAAGTATATCGAGTTTACTTATCTCCGGTCAAGGTTGGCGAAAACTGAACGCAGCGCTTCCGGTTTTTGCCGGGCTCTTGACAGGTTCCATCGCCGCCTGCAAGGTGGCAGCATGGACCGCACGAAGCGCGCACTTGCCATTGTGATCGCACTGAAAGCCGAGTACCCCGATCTCCGACCGCTTCTTGATTTTCGCAATCCGTTCCAGCTCCTGATCGCCGTGATCCTCTCTGCGCAGACGACCGATGCGCAGGTGAACCAGATTACTCCAGCGCTTTTTCGCCGTTTTCCGACGCCTGAGGATCTTGCGGGAGCCGAGGTTGCTGAAATAGAGGCTCTTGTCCATTCAACCGGTTTCTTTCGCACGAAGGCCCGGAATATCAAAGGTGCGGCGGGCGCGATTGTGGCAAAGCACGCCGGTCGGATTCCCGACTCAATGGACGAGCTTGTCGCGTTGCCGGGCGTGGGGCGAAAGTCAGCAAATGTCATTCTCAGTCACATCTATGGCCGGCCAGGCATCATTGTCGATACTCACTTCTCGCGCGTTGTCAGGCGGCTCGGACTTAGCGCGGAAAAGGAGCCTGAGCGAATCGAGCGTGATGTGGATTCTTTTCTGCCGGCGAAGGTGCAGACAGACTTCTCCATGGCAGTGAACTATCATGGCCGGTACTGCTGCATCGCCCGATCGCCTGCCTGCTACAGGTGCGTGGTCGCGAGTCTGTGCGAGTTCAGTCCGAAGAACGTCGAACAGCCGTTGCAACTGGAGAAGCGAAAGTGATCGCGCAGAATCCTTTTCGCCCGTCGTTTCCGGAGGAACTGTCCGCGTTGTTCGGCGGGATTGATATTGAGCTCGCAGGAGTTGCTGACTGTCCATCGGCGGAGGTGGAGGAGAGGGAGTACCGGCAGTGGCTCGAACGGCGTTACCACGGAACGATGTCATATCTCGAACGACACGCGCCGATGAAGTATCGCCCCGAGGAGCTTCTACCCGGGTGCCGAGCGATTCTCGTCGTGGGCATCAATTACTTCCAGGAACAGCCGGTCGGGGGGGATGGGAGTGGTCGCGTCGCGCGATACGCCTGGGGCAGGGATTACCACCGCGTGCTCGGGAAGCGGCTGAAACAGGCGGTTCGCCTGTTGAGGGAGCGATATCCTGACGGCGAGTTCCGCTCGTTTACCGACGCTACGCCGCTTGCCGAACGTTTCTACGCCGAGCGAGCGGGGATTGCGTTTACCGGAAAGAATACGCTCTCGATCTCCAGCGGGTATGGCTCATGGTTTCTCATCGGTGAAATTCTCACTACGGTGCCCTTTTCGCCAAGCGGGCGCGCCGGAAAATCGCACGGCTCCTGTCCATCCGGATGTTTTCGCTGTGGTAGCGTCTGTCCTACGGGTGCTCTCGAGGCGCCCTATCGTATCAACGCATCGCGCTGCATTTCCTATCTGACGATCGAGAATCGCGGCCCGATTCCCGTCGAGCTGCGGCCGCTCATTGGCGACTGGATTTTCGGTTGCGATCTGTGCCAGGAGGTCTGCCCGCTGAACATCCGCGCCGCGGTGACAACGGAGCGGGATTTCCTCGCACACCGTGCCGGTCCGGAACTTTCACTTCGGGAAATTCTCTCCCTTGGGAGTGATGAAGAGTTCATGGCCCGGTTTGCGGGCAGCCCGGTTGCGCGCGCGGGGAGGCGTGGTCTCATGCGAAATGCCTGTGTTGCGGCGGCGAATGTGCACGCGTACGAACTTCTTCCGCTCCTCGAGCGACTCGCCGCCGGAAGTGACGAGCTTATCGCCGAGCATGCGCAGTGGGCAGTTTTGCGATTGCTCAATCCATGAGATGGTGGAAATCTTCCACCGTGCGAAGGCCCTGTGCGGCGGCGTAGTCGCGGATGCCTGAAAGCACGGTTCCGGTGACATTCGGATCGACGAAGTTCGCGGTACCGATCTGGATCGCCGTGGCGCCGGCCATCAGGTACTGAATTGCATGATCTGCAGTCATGATGCCGCCGAGGCCGATGACCGGTATCTTCACCGATCGTGCGGTCCGATAGACTGCAGCAAGACCGATTGGCAGAATCGCCGGACCGGAAAGGCCGCCGGTAACACCCGGCAGCACGGGTCTCTTCTTCTTCGTGTCGATGAGCATCCCGACCACCGTGTTTATGCAGCAAAGCGCGTCGGCTCCGCCCGCTTCGGCGGCACGGGCAATTACCGCGATGTCGGTAACGTTCGGGGAGAGCTTCACCAGAAGTGGCCGCCTGGTTCGTTTGCGGAGGGCCGCAGTGAGGCTTTCCACCTGATGCGGATCTGCGCCGATGGTCATCCCTCCATGTTTCACATTCGGACAGGAGACATTGATCTCGTAGCCCCAGAGCGGCGCGTGCTCCTCAAGGTACTCGAGAGTCTCGCAGTAGTCATCCTCGCCGGTTCCCGCAACATTCACGATCACTGCGCAGGTCTGCTGCGAAAGAAACGGGTACTTTTCGGTGACAAATCGCCGGGATCCGACGTTCGCAAGACCGATGGAGTTCAGCATTCCGGCGGGCGTCTCCACAATGCGGGGAATTGCATTTCCCGGGCGTGGCTCGAGAGTCACCGCTTTCGTGTAAAGCGCACCGATTGAATCGAGGTCGATAAGGTCTTCGTATTCGCTGCCGTATCCGAACGTTCCCGAGGCGACCCCTACCGGATTCGCGAGTCTCTTGCCCGCGATGGTGACGCTCAGGTCAACTGTTTCCGCTGCGCCGTTTGTTTCCATACAATCTCCTCAGCAGCGAACACCGGGCCTTCGGTGCACACCCTGGCGTATTGCGCCGGGCCGCGAACACTCACCACGCAACCCATGCACGCCCCGACCGCGCATCCCATAGTCTGCTCCAGAGACACCCAGAGTGGAAATCCTGACTCGGTGCTGTACGCGGCGAGTGCCTCGAGCATCCCGGTCGGGCCGCAGCCGTACAGTTCCGCATCTGCTCCGACCTTCTCCGCATGTTGTCGCAGGTAATCCACCACCGTCCCGGCAAATCCCCGCGAACCGTCGTCGGTGCAGATGATCGTGTCAACGCTGTCGAATAGCTCCATCGACGGGGTGAACGCGACGTTTCGTGCACCGACGATCAGAAGCGGTTTCACGCCGGATTGCAGGAGTTCCTGCGCAAAGAAGAAGATCGGTCCCATGCCGATTCCTCCTGCCACCAGCACCGGCCGTCGACCAGGCTGTGGCACGGGAAATCGGTTCCCCAGCGGTAAGAGCATATCAAGTGAATCTCCGGTGTCTACTGAAGCGAGTATTGCGGTCGCCGGTCCCACTTTCTGATAGATAAGTGCAGCCTCGAGCGTTCGCGCATCGAAGCGCGAAAATGCAAACGGTCTGCGCAACAGCGGTACGAAGGATACCGACATCCGAATCGTCAGGAATTGTCCCGGGGACGGAGCCTGAACCCGTTCGGGCCAGGCGAATGTCAGCTCAAAGTAATCCTTCGCGATTTGCCGGTTACTCAAGACCAGCACGGTCCGGTGTTCCATACCGGCCAATCATACGGAAAAACCGGTTGGCCGGAAAGGGGGGGCAAATCCCTAAGCTATTCCACCTTGCTTTCTCCGGCGCATTCTCCTATAGTAAGCTATATACGGCATACTACAGGGGAGACAGCAAATCATATGCAGATGATGTCGGACCGTGTACGAGCAAAAATCGAGTTACTCGGCCAACGCTTTGTCGAGTCCCTGCCGGAGCGTATCGTAAAACTGCGCGCGGCGTTCGCTCAGACAACCGACAGAAAATCTGATTCAGAAGAGTTTGTCATTTTTCGAAACGAGGCCCACAAGCTTGCAGGATCCGGTGCATCGTTCGGGTTTGCTTCCATTTCGGATCGAGCAAAGCAACTTGAGCTGTACCTCGATGAGCTGATTGCGGCAAAGTCCAACCTGCCGCGCGATCAATGGGAGAACCTAAAGCCGATGATCGATCAGGTGGAGGAGGAGTGCTCCCGGGCCGTGCAGCCCGAAGGCGGCGCAGCGGAGCAGGTGGACGCAGAGATTCAGATGCAGGTCGCGTTTGAGAACGAAAACAGGGTTGTGCTGCTCGCTGAAGGTGATCAATACGTCACCGATGACTTTATCAAGCAGGTCAGTTTCTTCGGGTTTCCCACGAAACGGGTCAAGAAGTACGAAGATTCTCTATCGCTGCCCGAGCAGCGAAATATCTTCATCGTCATTGCAACCAAGCAATATCTCGAAGAAAACCCGGGCACGAGGGCACAGCTTTCCGAGCTGAGACGACGTAATTCGGAACGTTTTCGTATCATCCTTCTCTCGGATATGGATGATTTCGACACACGCCTGTTCGGCGTCAGACTTGGCGGAAACGCGTTCTTCTCATTTCCTGTCGATATCCCGCGGCTTGTGGACAGCATCGACAAGATGACTCAGGACTATGACACCTCTCCCTTTCACGTGATGATTATCGATGATGATGTCGAACAGGTGTCGATGAATGCGCTCATACTGCAAAACGCCGGCATGATAACTTCGGTCGCTACCGATCCGCGGAACATATTCAAGGTACTCGTCGAAACCAAACCTGAGATCATCCTCGTCGATCTTTACATGAAAGGGTGTGACGGCAGGGAACTTGCGCAGCTCATCCGACAACAGGAAGCGTACGTCGGAATTCCAATAGTGTTCCTGTCGGTTGAGCAGGATCCGGATGTCCAGATCGACGCCATCCGCGCGGGTGGAGATGAGTTCCTTACAAAACCCGTACGTCCGGACCACCTCGTCGCATCAATCGAGATGCGGGCCCGACGGACGCGAAATGTGCGTTTCTTTATGGAGCGGGATTCGTTGACCGGCCTTCTGAATCATGCTCATCTGATGGAGGGGCTGACGAATGAGATCAGGCGTGCGGAACGAATCGGTACCGATCTCTGCTTTGCCATGATCGATCTGGACCATTTCAAGACGGTAAATGACACCTTCGGTCATCTCACCGGTGATCGCGTTCTCAAGAGTCTTGCCCGCCTGTTGCAGGACCGCCTGCGGAAGACCGACCTCGTAGGCCGGTACGGCGGCGAAGAGTTCGGGATTGTGTTCTCTAATACATCAACCGATAATGCCGAGCGCATCCTGAACGAAGTCAGGGAGACTTTTGCGCGTATTCGCCATTCGGTCGGATCGAAGGACTTCTACTCCACCTTCAGTTGTGGTGTTGCCGGCTATTCATTGTTCGGGTCGGCTGCGGCGCTCGGCAAGGCAGCTGATTCGGCGCTGTACCGTGCGAAGGAGAATGGCCGAAACGCGGTTGCAGTTGCCACAGGCTGACTCATTCGCGCTCGCTGCCGCGTTTCCGGTGCCCGAGTTCCCGTTCGTAGATGATCGTCCACCGCATCTGTTCCCACCATTTCCCGCCGGCTCGGGTCTCAATCCTGATGACTGCAATTGCGTACGATCGAATAGCTCCGACCGACGCGAGCAGCGGTTCATCCAGTCGAACGTGATCCAGCGTCGTGTCGGATTCCGTCTCTCCCAGATAGAGCGCGGGACGGGCCGCGCCGAATTGCTGCGCAGAGAGCACCGGCCCGGCTCCCGGCTTCGCCTGGAACTCTCCTGCCACGCGTTCCCACACCTCAATGAGTTGGTTCTGCGGTTGAGGCAGATAGTAGAGTTTCCTTCCATTCGCAACAATTTGACCGGTCGAGGAGTGTACAGCGTCCGGATCCCCGCCCCCATCTTCGGCGACGGCACCGATTCGCGGTACCGAATCAAGCAGGTGGACCGACGGCCAGCTGTCGGAGAGGTCAACCACTGCATGAGGCGGCAGCGCGAGAAATGCAGGTGACGCTGTCTGCGCAAAAAGGTTGTTCTGTATAGCGGCAAGGGCACGATCAGCCTGACTCGAGACTGGTTTCACGCACAGAATGAACATTTCCTCATCATGACAGCCGCCATTCCGGCGATCAAGCTAGTTCTCTACGGTTCCCACTTGTGGTATCATGGGTGCATGAGCCGGCTTGTAAACCAGACAGTCCAGAAAATAGTCGACACTGTTTCCCAATGGGACGGTGTGGATACAATTACGCTCATGGAAGGGGAAGCGGACATCTACAATCCCTATTTCTTCCTCAGCGTGGATGTCTATTTTCGCGGCCTGCTTCCGGAAACAGAGACGAGACGCGATCTGTTTTCCTACGGAAGCGTGTTCGAAAGCTCAGCTGTGAATCGGAAGGATCGATTTCTGGTCGGGGAATTCCCGGTCCGCATCGAGTATAAGGACATCGATCGGCTGGATGCGATGATCCACGGCGATCTTGGCGTAGCGACGAACATGGCCGACAGCGGCACCTACGCGTTTTACCGGCTGCAGAACTGCAGCGTTATTGCCAGCAAATCCGAATGGCTCACCCGGGTACGGGAAGAGATCCAGAACCTTCGCGAAGATTTCTGGGCTGTGCTGCGCGTATCGGTACAATCACGCATGGAACACTTCGTGAGCGACCTCGGTGCTGCAGTCATGCAGGGTGATGATCTGTTCTTCCTGGTGTCGGCAGCCGGATTCGCGCGCAGTCTCTGCAGCCTCCTGTTCGCCATCAATCACGAGTTTGAACCGTCCGCCCGCTACCTTGCCGAACATACCCAGAAGCTCCCGATTCTGCCGGGAACGTTCCGCGGCTGGTTCGAATCCTTCCTGCGCCGGGACAGCTCAATCGCACGCGAAAAAAAGTTCGAGATCGCCGAGCTTCTCGCGCGGAGCGTTATCGGTCTCTAATCTCCAATTCCGGAAAGATGCTCATTCATACATTCCGGAAGCAAACGTCCGTCTGCCATCCGCCCGCCTTTCCAGCTGAATTCCGCAAAACTTTTCCGCCTGGTATTGCACAATTGAACACTATGCACTACATATATGGTGGTCGATCAAAAGAATGTCGTTTTCGACGCTATAGGGGGAGGGCGTAGATGAAGATTACAAGGCGGTTCACACGGAAAGGCAAGAACCCGTACGAAGGTATGCGCTTTGTCTCACGTGTTTCTGAAATTCGCAATCCGGATGGAAAGATCATCTTTCACCAGGATAACGTGATCGTTCCGGAGACCTGGTCTCAGATAGCTACCGATATTCTTGCCCAGAAGTATTTTCGGAAGGCTGGCGTCAAACAGGAAGACGGATCCACAGGCGGTGAACAGGATTCCCGCCAGGTCTTTCACCGTCTTGCGCACACCTGGCGGATCTGGGGCGAGAAGGCTAACTACTTCGATACTGAAGAGGACGCGCAGGCGTTCTACGATGAGACTGTCTATATGCTTGCGCGGCAGATGTCCGCACCGAACTCTCCTCAGTGGTTCAACACCGGCCTTCATGCCGTGTACGGCATAACCGGTCCCGCACAGGGGCACTATTTCGTCAATCCCGAAACCGGCGAAGTAGAACGGTCGGGAAGCGCCTACGAACGTCCACAGCCGCATGCCTGCTTCATTCTGAGTATTGATGATGATCTGGTGAACGAAGGCGGCATCATCGATCTTGTTGCCCGTGAAGCCCGGCTGTTCAAGTATGGTTCGGGAACCGGCAGCAACTTCTCGCACATTCGTGGATTGAACGAACCGCTGTCAGGCGGTGGTGTTTCAAGTGGCCTGCTCTCGTTCCTGAAGATCGGAGACCGTTCTGCAGCGGGTATCAAGAGTGGGGGCACCACACGGCGAGCCGCCAAGATGGTGACCCTCGACGCGGATCATCCTGACATCGAACAGTATGTGAACTGGAAGGTGAACGAGGAGTACAAAGTCGCCTCGATGACGACCGGCAGCAGGATCCTGAACCGTCAGGCGAAGGAGATCATCGGAGCGATAAAGAGTTTCAACGGCGCTGAATCAGATCGTACGAATCCGGACCGGAACGAGGCGCTTCGCACGGCAATCGAGGACGCGGTTGCAAACGAAATGCCGGGACCGTTCCTTTACCAGCTGCTGCAGCTTGCAAAGCAGGGAGAGGCCTCACCTGAATTGACCGAGTTCAATACCGAGTGGGATGATGAAGCGTATCTGACGGTAAGTGGTCAGTCGTCGAACAATTCGGTCAGGCTTACGCGGGAGTTCATGCAGGCGGTGCTGGATGACGGAGAGTGGGAGCTGACTGCGCGCACAGACGGCAGCTTCTGGAAGAAGCTGAAGGCGCGAAAGCTCTGGGATATGATCGCGCGGAGCGCATGGAGCTGCGCGGATCCCGGCATTCAGTATCACTCGACCATAAACGAGTGGCACACCTGTCCGGCGGACGGCGAGATCCGGGCTTCGAACCCCTGCTCGGAATACATGTTCCTCGACGATACCGCGTGCAATCTTGCCTCACTGAACCTGCTTGCGTTCTACGACAGGGAAAAGGGTGCGTTCAGGACTGCAGATTACATCCACGCAATCGACATCTGGACGCTCATTCTGGAAATTTCCGTTGTCATGGCTCAGTTTCCGAGCCGTGCGGTTGCGCGCAGAAGCTACGATTACCGGACGCTCGGACTCGGTTATGCAAATCTCGGCACGCTGCTCATGGTCATGGGTATTCCCTACGATTCAGAGCAGGGCCGCTCGATCGCGGCGGCGTTGTCGGCCGTCCTTACCGGAGAAGGGTACGCGATGTCGGCACGGATAGCCGCTCACACCGGACCGTTCTCCCGTTACGCCGCAAATAGCGAGCACATGCTGCGCGTCATCCGGAACCACCGGCGAGCAAGCTACAATGTTGATGCAAGCGAGTACGAAGGCCTCAGCGTGCAGCCGGTCGGAATTGACGAGAAATTCTGCCCGCCGGATCTGCTTGCCGCCGCACGTGAATCGTGGGACCGTGCGCTGGAGCTCGGCACCAAACACGGTTACCGGAACGCCCAGGTTACCGCGATTGCGCCGACCGGAACCATCGGTTTGGTCATGGATTGTGATACCACCGGCATCGAACCGGACTTCGCGCTGGTGAAGTACAAGAAGCTCGCCGGTGGCGGATATTTCAAGATCATCAACCAGTCGATTCCGCCCGCATTGAAGAAGCTCGGTTACAGCAAAGCAGAGAGTGAGGCGATCGTTGCCTACTGCGTCGGACACGGAACGCTCGCCGGATCGCCCGTAATCAGTCTCGACGATCTGCGGGAGAGAGGGTTTGGCGACACGGAACTCGAGCGCGTCGAGTCGGCACTCAAGAACGCGTTCTCCCTCGATGGCGCGTTCGGCCCCTGGCTGTTCACGCCAGAGTTCCTCGACACGAAGCTGCATGTACCGGAGGTGACCTGGTCGCTGCCGGGATTCAACCTGCTGCGCCATCTTGGCTTTTCTGCCGATGAGGTGGCGATTGCCGAGCAGTGGGCGTGCGGCACCATGAGCATGGAAGGTGCTCCGGGCCTGAAACCCGAACATCTCGCGGTTTTCGATACCGCAAATCCGTCGGGCCGCAAGAGCACCCGATCTATTCGATGGGAGGCGCATATCGGCATGATGGCAGCCGCGCAGCCGTTTGTGTCGGGAGCTATCAGCAAGACCATCAATATGGCAAATAGTGCGACGGTGGAAGACGTGAAGGGCGCCTACATGATGGCGTGGCGGCAGATGCTGAAGGCAATTGCGATCTATCGCGATGGTTCAAAGCTGAGCCAGCCGTTGTCGAGCCTGGCAGTGGATTCCGACCGGCTCGCCGCAGAGATTCTTGCGGCGCAGAAGCGTATCAAAGAGCGAACGACTGAGTCGAAAGAAAGGGGAAAGGCAGCGGTTGCACAGACTGCAGCGCCGGAGATTGCCCCGACAAAGCAGGAACCGGCCGTGGTGAGGATGCGCGAGCCGCTTCCGAATCGCCGCAACGGGTATACGCAGAAGGCAAAGATCGGCAATCACAGCATCTTCCTGCGCACCGGCGAATATGTCGACGGTCGGCTTGGTGAAATCTTCCTCGATATGCACAAGGAGGGAGCAGCATTCCGTTCACTCCTGAACAGTTTCGCAATTGCTGTATCTCTCGGCATGCAGTACGGCGTACCGCTCGAAGAGTACGTGGATGCATTTGTGTTTACTCGATTTGAACCAAACGGCGTTGTTCGTGGCCATGAAAACATCAAGATGGTAACATCGGTCCTCGATTTCATCTTCCGTGACCTTGCGCTCTCCTATCTGGGGCGGACTGATCTGGTCCAGGTGTCACCGGATGATCTGATTGCAACCGAGACTACGCGCAACGGGCACTCTTCAGGCGGCACTGAGCCGGGTACTCGTTCCACCCGGGTGAAGGATGAAAGCCGGGTGTCTGTCTCCGAATCGGACTCTGCCAGTGGCGAAGGGCGGCTGACCCTGCCGAAGGTGGCAAAAAACGGCGCAGAGTCAGGCACGAACGGCCTCGCGATCAACATGAGCTCAAACGGCAGCACGAAGGCTGCGGCCGAATCGAAGCGACTTGCGCAGATGCAGCTGGCACGGCTGAAGGGCTACGAAGGTGATCCGTGTCCCACCTGCGGGCATTTTACGCTCGTGCGGAACGGTACCTGTCTGAAGTGTGATACCTGCGGGTCGACCACCGGCTGCTCCTGATCCTCCGGCCGGTGAATCTGCGGCCAACCGGTCTTTCGACCGGTTGGCTGACGCCCCCCTTTACAGATAGCGACTTGAATGCTATCATTCGCGCGTCTGTCTGCCGCCGGGCAATCCGCTTGTTTGCTGGCAGCTGCGGGAAAGCTCACGGCCACCGTTGAGACAAAACACTGAAAGGATAGAACAATGGCAAGAGAATGTGATATCTGTGGCAAGCACACGGTAACCGGAAACACCGTCAGTCACGCTCATAACAAAACCCGGCGCGTCTGGAAGCCGAATCTCGTGCGCGTGAAGACGGTAATTGCCGGAACCACGAAGACAATGCGTGTTTGCACCCGTTGCCTGAAGGCCGGTAAGGTCGTGAAGGCCGTCTGAGGACGAAAGTGCCCGCAGGGGGCATGTGGAGGCCGACCGATAAGGTCGGCTTTTTTGTCTATATCGTATAGACGAACTGTTGCTCCCGCTCCTGGCGGGCGAGCAGCAGATCTTCAAGACTGATTTCAAGCTGTTCGCCGATCGCCCCGGCCAGCCGATCCCAGTAGAAATCGAGGGACCCTGCCTTCTTCTGATCCGATACGATTTCAAGTTTGCCCTCAAGCAGGGTCAGTACCTCGACCACCTTTATCGCGCTTGGTGGCCGTGACAGAGCGTAGCCGCCCTGCGCACCGCGGAAGCTTTCAACAAGACCGCCTTTCTTCAGGATGACAAGTATCTGCTCGAGATAGTGCTGCGGAATCGCGTGCTTATCCGCAATGTCCCGAATCTGGAGCGTTCCGTGCCGATGATGAGCGGCAAGCTCGATCATCGCCGCCATTCCATATACGCCCTTCGCGGACACTGTAAACACGTTGCACCTCTTTACAATTTATCTATATACCCAAGTTACACACATGAGATTTGATCTGTCAAGGTTCCTCCGGTCACTCCTCTCATAATTCAACCGAAAGTCCGTCATAGGCGGGTCGAACCGGAACTCTGATTTCACCCCGCGCGAGTCGATCCTCGAGGTCACCTGCGAGCTGTTCGTGTTCGACATCATGGCACAGATGTGTAAGAAACGCTTTCCGCGGCGATAGATCCGAGATAATCTGCACCGCTTCATCAACCGAAAGATGAGTCGGGTGGGGCTCATAACGGAGCGCGTTGATGACAAGCAGTTCAAGTCCGCGGAGCCCCGCGGCGGCTTTCGCGGGCAGAGTACTGCAGTCGGTAATGTAGGCAAAGCTCCCGAATCGGTAACCGAGTATGGGCATTTTGCCATGCAGGATTTCAATCGGTGTGCACTCGACGTCGCCGATGGTGAACGGCGCGCCATTCAGCTCATGCAGGTCGATCCGGGGTTTTCCGCCGCCGTGGGAGACGCTCTCGAATATGTAGGGAAAACGTTCGCGCGTTTCCGAGAGCGTCCTCCGGTTGCAGTACAGTGGCACCGGGGCGTGGTAGCTGAAGGGGCGAATGTCGTCGAGTCCGTGAATATGGTCGGCGTGCGCGTGAGTCAGCAGTACCGCATCAAGATGGGTGATCTGTGCGCGCAGCGCCTGCAGTCGAAACTCCGGCGTAGTGTCCACCACTATGGTAGTACCGCCCGATTCGATGAGGATCGATGAGCGCATTCGATGGTTGTGCGGATTTTCGGAGCGGCACACCCTGCATGAGCAGCCGACAACCGGCACGCCGTTTGACGTACCGGTACCGAGGAACGTAACTCTCACCCGGTGGTTATACCGGCTTTAGCCGGACGGGGTCAAGCGTTCCCGTTCCCCGCCCGCCGCAGCCGAGGAGGTGCTTCCACGGCCCGCGACGGTACACGCGTACAAGGCCGCACCGCTCGAGCAGCCGTATCGCAAACTCGATGTCCTCCTCCTGCCACGTGAGCAGCGTCGATGATAGCTCCCTCGCCGCCTCAGACCGGCTGTACCGGCGGGGATGATATCGAATGAACCAGAGTATCTCGCGCATGCCCTCAGGCGGCGCGCCCGCGGTTCCTCTGCACAGATCGCACCCGAAACAGGTCTCCGGTTCGGCGCCCATCTGCTCCATCAGGTAGGAGCGGCGACATCCGCTCGAATGTGCGTAGCTCATCATGCGAAGCGCCCGATCGGCAGCCGCGGCGGTGCCGCTGAACTGCAGCTCCGGCGAACCATCAAGCCGGGAGATGAGCAGAGCCTCAGCGTGATTCCTGTCGCGCCCGCCACGTCCGGATTCCTGCAGGTATGCCTCGACCGACGGTGGAGTGTCAAAGTGGATCACCGTGCGAATGTTCGCCTTGTCGACACCGAGTCCGTAGGCGCAGGTCGACGACAGGATGCCGTTCGTTGAGTCGAAGAACCACGCTTCGATGCGGCTTTTTTCCTCGCGCGTGAGGCCCGCGTGATAGAAGTAGATGTCGTCAGGAGGAAGTCTCCTGCGGAGGTACTCTGCGACCAGTTCGGCCCGACGTCTGGTGCGGCAGAAGATGAGCGCGGGTCGCCTGACCGGCAGGTATTCAGGATAGAGTGGCGTATCGTTCTGCTGCTGCGCGGGACCCGACTCCTCCGGGAGAGTGCCGGAAACTCGAGGACGCAGGAGACTGTACAGCGTGTGAAGCGGGGCAACCGAAGTGAGTACGCGATAGCTGATGTTCTGTCGGTCGGGATTTGCCCGCACCACGTTCACCGATTCTCCGTTGAACAGGATGCGATGTACCGCATCGAGGATTGTCTGCGATGCGGTTGCAGTAAATGCCGTAACCAGTGGAACGTTGATGCGGGCTATCGCCTGAGGGAGTTCAAGGTAAGCGGGGCGAAACGTCTCTCCCCACTCAGAGACACAGTGGGCCTCGTCGATGACCAGGTGCGAGCAGTGCGCATTGCGAAGTAATTCAATAGTACGTTCAGTGCAGAGTGTTTCGGGATTTGTGAGGATGATACGGGCGTGGCCATCGCCGATCAGCTGCAGCACCTTCCTTCGTTCCTCCGGTGACTGATTTCCTCTCAGGACGCACGTGCATGTACCCCCGGCCTTGAGGCGACGCTCCTGATCGGCGATGAGGGAGAGGAGCGGGAATACGACGATGGTAGGCCCGGGAAGGAGCACTGCAGGAAGCTGGAAGCAGAGAGATTTGCCGGCACCCGTTGGCAGAATCGCGATCTGGTTCCGATGCGCTTCGAAACGGTCCGACCTCCCTCCGCGGTCAACGTTCTGTGACGCGGACGACAAAGCGTTGAAGGCTTCCAGAATATTGCTCACAAGGAGTCGCTGATAGGGATACAGATACTGAACGCCGAGCGCGTCCAGTGCGGACTGTTCTTCCGGCAACGACAGCACGCTTGTCCGAGTCATGATACTCTATCTCTACCGCTTTTCCTCCACGGAGCTTCACACTATCGCGCTTGCGCCGAGCTCAAAGTGGGTGTACCGTTGAATTCGAGGGAAGAGTGGAGGCAGGTATGAAGAACCTATTCCGGAAATTTCAGAAGATGCTGCTTGTAGAGCTCGAGGATCTTCACGAGGACCTTGAACTCTTTATCCAGGTCATAAAGGATAGACACGAAAGTCAGCTCATTACCGATTATGTATACCGGGAAAATCTAGCTATCCTGCGCAACGAAGTGCTCGGCCTTGAGGATTGCTCTCACGGCTGTGAAGATCTTGATCTTGACGAGTTGAGTTCAGTCGATGAGATGGCGGCATTTCTCAAGCTTCGATTGAAACAGCGGCTCATTTCCCGTGGATACGCTCAGGCGTTGTACACGTTGCTCGAGAAACGGCTCGACAGAATTGCCGGGTACCTCAGGCAGGAGGAGGTGGCTGACGTCGTTCCGCAATAGTGCTGCCCGGAGAATCCTCGCTACAGGTTGCCGGTGTGTACGTTGACAAGTCCTTCCGCCAGGCCGATCTGCCGCGCACGTTCGACCGTTGTGCTGGGCGTTGCTTCGGTCCCGAGTAAGCGATAGTCCGGGTGGAAGCGTGTCACGTGCCACGGAATTTCGGCAGAAACTCCCTTCAGGAAGCGCGCAATATCGGTGAGTTCCTCATCGCTGTCGTTTTCGCCGGGAATGATCAGGGTTGTTACCTCCACCCATACTGACCGGGCGACAAGATTCCGAATCGTATCAAGAACCGGTGCGAGCCGCGCTTTGCAATGCCGGCGATAAAACTCGTCGCGGAAACTCTTCAGGTCGACATTCGCCGCGTCCAGATACGGGGCCGCAAAGTCCGCCGCCTCCCGTGTCATGTAGCCATTCGTTACGAAAATGTTTTTCAGGCCGTGTCCGTGTGCGATCCGTGAAGTGTCGATTGCATATTCGAAGAAAACAGTCGGTTCAGTGTAGGTGTAGGAGATGCTTGGACAGCGCTCCGAGATTGCCATTTCGACCAGTCTGTCCGGAGTGACTTCGTTCACGGGACGGTCGCCAGCGGACAGATCGGCAGCGCTGCGCCGTTGTGAAATCTGCCAGTTCTGGCAGAACGAGCAGCGGAAATTGCAGCCAATCGTTGCGAGTGAGAGAGTCATCGATCCCGGCAGAAAATGGTATATCGGTTTCTTTTCGATCGGGTCGACGTGCAGGGCGATCGGATTGCCGTAGACCGAGGTATAGAGCGTGCCATCAATATTGGTACGGACTCCGCACACACCGGACCGACCCGGACCTATGTCGCAGCGGTGTGCACAAAGTCGACACTGAACCCGCATGTCCGTTCCGGGTGACCAGAGCTCAGCATGATGCAGCATGGCTCAATTATAGCATCGGTAGATGCGAGTGGCAGCTTCGGCCTGACGTCGCGAGCCCTTGTCCATCGAACCTCAATATGGTATATTTCGAGAAATTGGTTATAAATTGATGGAGTTTGGCATGGGTAAAAAAATCCTGGTTGCAGATGATTCAGCGGCGATCCGACAGAGTGTGTCGTTTATCCTTGAGCAGGACGGTCATACGGTAGTTCAGGCGGCCGATGGGGCGGAAGCACTTGTAAAATTGAAGCAGGATGCATACCAGATGCTCATCACCGATGTAAACATGCCGAATATGGACGGCATCGAACTGGTACGACAGGCCAGGCAACTGGATGCCTACAAGTTTACGCCGATGGTCGTGCTTACCACCGAGTCCCAGGAAACAAAGATGTCGGAAGGGAAGGCGGCCGGTGCTACCGGCTGGATCGTCAAGCCGTTCAATGCTGAAAAACTTCTTGGAGTGGTTAAAAAGCTACTCGGGTGATCACTGATCATCTCACCGCGATACCGCTCATAGATGTGTGTCGATATGATACATCTATGGGTCATTATTCCTTCACTGAGAAATAACGCTACATTCGGCACAGCTCCTGATAACGCGCGAGTTCGTGACTCCGCGCTCGCGTTCATGTATATTATTATAAGAGAACAACTTACTTGATAGTCTCAGTCTTGGCACGACTCTTGCTATATTGTTAGTGTAACAATTGAGTGCATGGAGGTGCATTATGAACTATCTGGTACGAAGCGCACGGAACGGCGGTTACTCTCTGGTGAACGAATTCGATCGACTGTTTGGAAATCTGTTTGACGACATGCCCATGGCTTCCGGGCGCGCCCCGGCTGTAGATGTCCGCGAGACCGACGAGGGCTACACACTTGAAGCCGAACTTCCCGGCCTGACTGAGAAGGATATCGATGTGCATGTCGAGGGGAATCTGCTGACCATCTCATCCGCAGCTCGCGAGGAGAAGGACGAGAGGAAGGACGGATACGTGGTACGCGAACGGCGTTCGACGGGCTTCCAGCGCAGTTTTGTCCTTCCCAGGGATGTCGACTCGACAAACATCGAAGCGAGCTACCGGAATGGTGTTCTCACGCTCGATCTCCACAAGACGCCGGAATCCAAGCCCCGGACAATTCAGGTAAAATCAGAGTAGGGCCTGAATCTCTCAACCAAACCCCTTGGCCCCCCCGGCTTGAGGGGTTTTCTTTTTGACCACCACCGCAACTGTGCGGTACAATGCACTCATGAACGGCTACCTTGTCTTTGCCCTCGTGACAACGCTTCAGCTTGTCGGTGCGGGTGTCTCCCACTACACGATTGATGTGATCCGCGACGGCTCACTTCAATCGCAATACGCTGTTACGACCGACGGCACGCTCAGCCGCTTTGTTCGGTCCGGGGATCAGCCGGGCAGCTATATGGACGTCGAGCGCGCCGCCGCGTTCGGACAGGTATATACCGTGCTGCCCGGAGCCGCAATGAACGCCGACGCAAAGGCGGCTGCGCAGAAACCGACAATCACCGGAACCGCGGCAATTGGCGCTCCGAGCGTTCCCCCTGCCGCCGAACAGCTGGTTGCGGCCCCCGCCGTTTTCCTTCCGCTGCCGCCGATAGCGTTCTCACTCGGGGATGTCATAAATGGGATTGGCGCGCTTGCGTCGTCTCAGCATCTGGAACTGACGGTAAGCGATCCGGTGCAGGGCATCGTCGGCGCCCTCGCTTCGGCTGCTGTCGGTTCCACCCCCATGGCGCCGGTGAGCAGCACAACGTCGAGTGTCCCGACAGCGCCAGCCGGCCAAACCACACCGGACGGTACGGCCGCGGGCACCGCCCCATCCGCGCCGAAAATGCTTACGCTCAGCTTCTCGCGGCGGGGCGAAGTCACCTATCTCGAACTCCCGCAACAGAAGCTGCTTCTTGCGGTACACGTCTCGCCGTAACGGTTCCAGACACTTGCAAGGGGTTATGCAATCGATTACATTTGATGCGACGCACTTACGAATGTATACTCTATCCAATTGGTGAAGGAAGGTGATGGTCATGAAAACAACAGCGGTTCGCATGTATGGAAAGAAGGATCTGCGCCTTGAACAGTTCGATCTTCCCGACGCGAAAGACGATGAAATAGTCGCTCATATTATTTCGGACAGCATCTGCATGTCTTCGTACAAGTCAGCGGTTCAGGGAAGCGACCACAAGCGGGTGCCGAAGGATATCGCCACCCGTCCCGTCATGATCGGCCACGAGTTTTGCGGTGAGATCGTAAAGGTCGGGAAGAAGTGGCAATCGAAGTTCCACGCAGGAGACAAGTTTTCCATCCAGCCCGCACTCAACTATAAGGGTACCCTCGATGCACCCGGTTACTCCTACCAGTATATCGGCGGTGACGCGACCTTCATCAACATTCCCGCCGAGGTCATGGAAATGGATTGCCTGCTGCCCTACAGCGGCGCCGCATTCTTCATGGGCTCACTTTCGGAGCCGATGTCCTGCATTGTCGGAGCGTTTCACGCGAGCTACCACTCCACCCAGGGCACCTACGAGCACCGCATGGGTATTGTGGAAGGCGGCAGGATGGCAATTCTCGCCGGTGTCGGGCCTATGGGAATCGGGGCGATTGACTACGCAATCCATAGCGACCGGAAACCGGGAGTTCTGGTTGTAACCGATATCGATGAGGCGCGTCTGGCGCGTGCAGCATCCATCTATACTGTCGAAGAGGCAAGACGCCAGGGAGTCGAGCTTGTCTACGTGAACACAAAGAAAGTGGGTGATGCTTCCGGTGCCACCTCACCGGAGGATGTGGCCCGCGCAGTGGACAACCACCTCATCGGTCTGTCCGGTGGTTCAGGCTTCGATGATGTGTTTGTGTTTGCGCCGGTCAAGCCAGTAGTCGAACAGGGAGACCGCATCCTTGGCAAGGACGGCTGTCTGAACTTCTTTGCCGGTCCGACGGACCCGAATTTCTCGGCGATGTTCAACTTCTACAATGTGCATTATGAGGCCCATCACATTGTCGGCACGAGCGGCGGAAACACCGCGGATATGCGTGAAGCGCTCGACCTGATGGGTCGCGGAATTGTCAATCCGGTCGCAATGGTCACACACGTCGGCGGACTCAACGCAGTCGTCCCGACCACACTGAATCTGCCGAATATCCCCGGTGGAAAGAAACTGATGTATACCAACATCGAGCTTGAACTCACCGCAATTGCGGATTTCAGGGAGAAGGGGAAGACTGATCCGCTGTTTGCGCACCTCGCCGACCTGTGCGAAAAGAATAACGGACTCTGGTCACTCGAAGCCGAACAGTATCTGCTTGCGAATGCCCGGTCGATCTAGTGCCGCGAATCCGCCCAAGCGGATCATGTTCGTGTGCAGCGGGAATATCTGCAGAAGCCCGCTTGCACACGCGGTCTTTCAGGATCTCGTAGATCGCGCCGGAGTGTCCGACCGATACATCATCGAATCATCGGGTACGAGCGCATATCACGCAGGAGACCAGGCGGACCCGCGAATGAGGCAGACTGCGCACCGGCATGGAGTTGCGCTTGATCACCGCGCGCGACAGCTCATGCAACAGGATCTTGAGGAGTACGACATGATCCTGGTGATGGACAGAAGCAACTACACATCAGTCCGGTCTCTCACCGCCTTTCAATCACTCGCATCGGGGAAACGCTACCTCGAGAAGGTCCGCATGTTTCGCGATTTTGACCCTGCCGTCACGAGCGGTGGCGGGGCGGCCGAAGTTCCCGATCCCTACTACGGCGACATGGGGGATTTCGAACAGGTGTTCGAGATCGTCATGCGTACCAGCCGCAATCTGCTTGCCGAGCTCGAAGGCGGCAACGCCGCGAGCAACGTTCACGAGAATGGTTGACGCCGATCTCAACGCAATTATCGGATCGAGATATGGTTCAACGGTGACCGTGGTGGGCCTGCGCGCGGTGCGCGGCGGTGACATAAACAGTTGCGCATTGATCACCCTGACCAATGGTGAGCGGCTGTTTCTCAAGGAAAACCCTGACGCACCGCCGGGAATGTTTGCCGCCGAGGCAGCCGGCCTGGAGGCGCTCCGCTCTGCTGAAGCCTGTCGAGTGCCGGATACGATATCCGTCGGCAATGCCGCCGTCGATTCCCCCTTTCTGCTGCTTGAGTACATCGAGCAGGGTGTGAAAACTCCTCAATTCTGGGAGCGATTCGGAACCGAACTCGCACAGCTTCACCGGTGGCGGTCTCCGGATTTCATCCATTTCGGCTTTCCCGAAGACAACTTCATCGGTCTGACCCCGCAGCCTAACGGCAGTTCTGAACAATGGATACCGTTTTTCCGTAACGAACGATTGGGATACCAGGTGCAACTGGCCGAATCACGGGGACTGTTGTCCGGGGAAATGCTCCATGCGCTGAACCGAATTATGGGTCGCCTGGAGTTGCTGCTCATCGAACCGGAGGCGCCGTCGCTCCTGCATGGCGATTTATGGAGCGGCAATCTTCTTGCTGCAGCGTCAGGCGAGCCGGTACTC
>DATKUC010000293.1:0-20461 GCA_035530835.1 Spirochaetia bacterium | reverse complement strand
GGTGCTGTCAGATTGAACGATGACATCGCGGTCATTCCCGCAAGGAGCGATCCATTATTCTTCAGGCTCACTACGACGGGGAAATACTGGCCGGTAGAGACCGCGACCGGTCCGATCTGTGTAATGGTCCCTTCGTATTTCACGTTCGGCAGCCCATCTACTCTCACCTGCACTTTCTGCCCCATTGACATCAGTGGCACTGCATCCTGGGACACCGTACCCTGGAGCTTGAGTGTCGAGGTATCCGCTACCGTCATCACTGGCGCTCCGGTTGTGACAAGTTCGCCCGGATTGACATTCTTGTTGGTGACCACTCCGTCGATCGGACTCGCGATCGTGGTGTTACTTATCTGGACCTGAATGAGTTCGATGCGTGCCTTCGCCTGCGCGAGGCCCGATCCGCTCAACAACTGGTACTGTTTCTGCGCGTTCTGATACGCTGACTGTGCAAGTTCGAGTTTGTTCTGAACGTCGTCCATCTGGTTTTTTGGAACGGCCTGGGTCTTGTAGAGTGCTGATATTCGATCGAAGGACTTCTGTGCGAGATCGAGATTCGCCTTCGCGGTACTGATGCCGACCTGCGCCTGCGATGCCTGATCCTCGACTGATCGCATCGACGCTTCAGCCTCGGCGAGTTGTGCGTTCAGCTCCCTTGAGTCGATCTTCACGAGCAACTGCCCCGCTTCTACCTTGTCGCCAACCGAAACGGTGACCTGGGTTGCGTGGCCGGTCTGCTGCGAATAGACGTTCACCGTCTGATCGGGTGTCAGGATCCCCGAAAACTCGACCGGCTTTATCAGGCGGCCAGAAGTTGCCGTCGCGGTGTTTACCGTTACGACCGGGTTCGACTTCCCGGCACACGAGGAAAGAAGCACCAGAATGCCGACTATGGCGATGATTCCTGTTGTTATGGTTCGTGTCCTCACGGACTTACTCCTTATCTTCATTGTTCACTCCAGATGAATGCGGATGTTGGCGCTCATTCCGACCATGAGGTGCACACCGGCTGTGTTGAGCAGATGGACCTTTATCGGGATTACCTGGGTAACTTTGGTGAAGTTACCCGAATCGTTCTGGGACGGGAGCAGCGAGAATGTGGAAGCGGTTGCCCGGCCGATGTTCTCCACTCGCCCGGCAAAAGTCCGTCCGGGGTAGGCATCGATATTCACATCCACGATTTCACCGATGTGTATGCGGGAGAAGTTGCCTTCCTTGATGTTCGCGCTGACATACATCTTTGCGGTGTCGGCGATAATGGCAAGCACGTTGCCCGGCGCGGCCATCTCACCCACCACCGCATTCGACTTGATGACCAGTCCGCTTATTGGTGAGGTGATGAGTGCCTTTTGCGCAATTACCGCGCCCACATTTCCGATTGATGACGGATTCAGTGCGCCGGTGTTGAGCGCAGCCTGCAGATCCTGCCGTCCGAGAATCTCGCCGGAAGTGACGACATCTCCCTCGCGGACGTTCCAGCTCAGCAAATTTCCCGGAATCTCAGGCGACACCTGCACGACGTCGGCGGCAACCCGCGCATTATCCGTGGATACATAGTGAGCGTTCTGGTACCCGTAGTAGCCGATGATTGCCACTCCTCCGGCAACAATTAGGAGCAGCACTATGATTATGATGTTCTTTCTTGACACAATGTACCTCTTTCCCTTTTTGGGACGCCGCGAGAGTCTCTTGTTCCCGCATTGTTGTTCGTGTTTTTGGGGGACGCGTCTCCCCGTTTACTCGGCTGCGACGTTTGGACCTTTCGCGACAACTCCCTTTCTCAGGAAGAGTGACGGAATGACGCCGATGAAAGTCAGCACCGCCGCAATGATGAACAGATCGTCAATCCCTTTCACGAATGCCAGCTTCTGGACCTGCCCGTTCAGATATGCGAGCGCGGAGGATCGGGTAGCTTCGACCGGCGCACCGACGCTTGCCGCAAAACGCTGGAAGAAATCAGTCGTGGCAACGGTGCCCGCGACAAGTTGATCCGACATACTCTGCGAATGGACGGCAATCCGATGCGTCAGCACCGATGTGAGTCCTGCGATTCCGAACGAGCTCGCAACGTTTCGGACGATGTTCGTCATTGCCGAAGCGCGGCTTACCAGTTCGTTCGGAATAACCGCGAGCGCTGCAGTCTGCGCCGGCATGTTCGCGAGTGCCATCACTCCACCACGAAGCACTATCCACAACGTAATGGTGGCGTATGAAGTCTGCATGTTGATAAAACTGAAGGTATAGGTCAGTAGTCCGAGCAGGATGAGCCCCGCTACGACAAGCGCTCGCGGGCCCACCTTGTCGTAGAGTTTCCCCGTCAGCGGCATCATGAGGCCCGAGATGAGTGCACCCGGCATGAGCAGGAGACCTGTCTGCATCGCCCCCAGGCCGCGGATTGTCTGCAGGAACAGCGGCAGGTAGAAGAGACCGGCAAACAAACCGATCGTCGTGACGATGACAGTGAGATTCGCGAACGTGAAGGTTCGGTATTTGAACACGCGGAGCTCGAGCAGCGGATTCGGTGTGGTCAGCTCGATGTAGACGAACAAGCCGAGCATGGTGACGCTCAGGTAGAAGAGCAGTATGGTGCCTTCGGAGGTCCAGCCCCAGTCTGAGCCCTTGCTGAGCGCGAGCAGCAGGCAGAACAGGCCAATGGCCGAGGTAATTGCCCCGCCGAAGTCAAACTTGCCGGTCTTCATCTTCCCGAAATCGGGCAGGAACGCCACAGAGAGCAGGATTCCGATAATGCCGATGGGAATGTTGATGGTAAAGATCCAGCGCCAGTCAACGTACTCGACGAGGTATCCGCCAAGCGTCGGCCCAATCGCGGGTGCGACAAGCAGCGCGATGCCAAATATACCCATCGCTCCGCCGATCTTGTCCCGCGGCACCATGCGGTAGATCATTGCCATGGTGGTCGGCATGATCATTCCGCCGCCGAGCGCCTGCAGGACCCGCGCCACGATGAGCGACTCCAGACTCCAGCTCAGCGAGCACAGAAGTGATCCGAACGTGAATGCAGCGACTGCAATGATGTAGAGCCGCTTGAATCCGAGCTTGTCGCCGAGCCAGCCGCTCATGGGAACCACGACGCCGAGTGCAAGCATGTAGATGGTCGCGACCCACTGAGCATCGGATGTTCCGACGTTGAAGACGTTCATGATCGTGGGAATGGCCACGTTCACGATGCTGGTATCCAGAATAGACATGAAAGCGCCGATCAATGAGATCAGCACAGGAACGAGCCAGTGCCGCTGAGTTGCATTCTCAACAGCCTCGGGCTTTCCGTCCTTCACCTGCACTTCTTCACTCATGCAGATTCCCCTTCTTCGAGTTCGAGGTGCGAGATCACCCTCTCAAGGCTTTCGATAAGCTGCCGCATCTGATCGTCCGGAACAGACTTGAACATGCCCGCGAGGAAGACCTCCCCCTCTTTTTTTACTCGTGCAAGCAGCTCAAAAAGATGCTCGTCCGCCTCGAGCAATACGGCGCGCCGATCATTTGGGTCCGGGACCCGGTTGAGGCAGCCTTTTGCAACCAGCCGATCCAGCACGCCGGTCAGCGTGCTCGGCGGAATACCGATGTCGTCGGCGAGTTTCGTCGCATGGCACACCTTTAGCCGCTTCATCTTCCACAGAACCACTGACTCCGTGAACGACACCCCTTCAGCCTCGAACACGGGAAGCAGACTGCGATGTATTTTTCTATTGAGCAGTCCGAGCATTTCTACAAGCCGCTGATTATCCACTCGCATCACCTAATTCGATTCCGTATTATTCGGAATCGTAATAACAGGAAATGTACTAAACGCGGTTGTTCCCGTCAACAAGTTCCGGATCACTTTGAGATATCCGCCTGTGAAGCGCTACTGTACGATCAATAACAAAATGTTATTCTCTTTTCATAGCCTGTTCATTCCCACGGTAGAGGCAGGGTCGTACCATTGAACATGCAAATCACTGCAGATGGAGTACCAAATATGCGATTTTCATCACTTGTGTGCGTGATACTTTTTGTCGCGGCCGGCGGTCTTGCGTTCGGGCAGCAAAGCTCATCGGCGCAGTCCGGCAGCAGTGGAACAAACGCAATTACACCGGGTTCTACGATCACGCTCGACCAGGCGATCAAGATCGCTCTCGACTCAAGCCTCAGCAATGAGCTGAGCACCATCAACCTGGACATTGCAAAAGCTGCCAACGCGATAACGCGCGGTCAGAACGGAATTTCCCTGGCCCCGTCGGCAAGCTACACCCACACCGCTCCCTACGGCACCGCATCCCAGGCAACTTCATCGTCATCCCTTGCCGCCAACAATCCGGTCGACAACTTCGGCGCGGGCCTGAAAGCGACTCTGGGATCGGCAGGCAGTCCGACGACATCGCTTACCATTCAGGGCAATCACGAGGTTGCCTCGACAAATCCCGTGTACCAGGTCACACAGCTGAATGCAACCCTAGCACAGACGATCTGGGACGGGTACCTCGGCGGTACCGGATGGCTTACCAACAACATCGCTGACATTTCACTTGAACAGAAGCTCCTCGCACGGCAATCGGACCGGAACTCGCTCATCTATCAGGTCCGCCAGGCATATTACGCACTGGCTTCAGCTCAGGACTCCGTGGCGCTGAACAAGCAGATCATCGTGCAGAGCGACCGGGACTATCAGCAGACAAAGACACTCTACGATGCAGGGCAGGACACCGCCGTTGACCTCATGCAGGCGGACGTGAACAGGCAGACCGCCGAGCTCAACCTGGCGGATGCCGAAAACGGGGTGACCAATGCACGGCGGGCACTCTCCTCCCTCATTGGCGTTCCACTGGCTACGACATACTCAGTTCAGTCCCCCGCCCCCGCAAGCGTTCCCTCCCAGCCGGTAAACGACCTTGTGAACACGGCTCTTGGACACCGGCTCGACCTTCAGCAGCTGGTGCTCGGCCGGCAGGCCGCGGCACTTACCACGGACCTCGATGCCGCCGGCGGTTCGCCAGTCGTGTCGGCGAGCGCAGGAGTTACCTACAGCCATGACTGGAATGCCAAGACCAATTCCGGTACGTGGAATGCGGGTGTGCAGGTGAGCGTACCCCTTTCAATTTCAGGGACAATTGCGGCACAGGTGCAGCAGGCAAAACTCCAGGAGCAGAGCTATCAGGTGCAGATAAGCCAGCTGCAGCAGAGTATCGCGCAGAACGTTCAGCAGGACTATGACTCGGTCGCAAGTCTCGAGAAGCATGTGAAACTTGCTCAGCAATCACTCGATCTGGCGCAGAAACAGTATCAGCTCGTTCAGATTCAGTTCCGACAGGGCACAAAGGCGCAACTGGACGTGCTTACCGACTCGGTCGCAGTCGGACAGGCGGCGACGGCGCTCGAGACGGCGAAAACGAATCTTCAGCTTGCAATCCTGAAACTGAAAAACGATATGGGAGATTAAAGGCCATGAAAAAGCGGACGAAGATCCTGATCCTGGTGGCTGCGGCGGGTATCGTCGGCGGCGGGGTGCTGCTCTATACGCTCACCGGGGTCGGAGCTCGGCCCGCGCCTGTCGCCTCCACTGCAGGACAGGCAGTAGTGAAGCGAGGGAACATCGTGGTTACCGTACCTGCTTCCGGTCAGTTCGAACCTACCGCCACCACAACTGTTCGCCCCGATCCGAATTTGCCGCAGCGCAGAATCACCGAAGTTCTCGTCGCCGTCGGCGACAAGGTTGTTGCGGGTCAGATCGTAGCCCGGGTTGACACTACCGGTCTGGACATCGACCTTGCAAGTGCAAAGTCCAACTTCGATGCGCAGACCGCTAAATTGAACATCCTTCGGGCAACTCCGACTCCGAATGACATCGTACAGGCGCAGAGTGCGGCCACACAGTCGGAGTTCACGTTGAAATCGGCGCAGAGCGCATATGACAGCACGGGAAAACTTGCAGCGGAGGGTCTGGCCTCGGCACAGCAGCTTCTTGACGCGCAGAAGACACTTGATAGCGCGCAGGCAGGCGTGGAGGCAGCGAAGTACAACCTGGACACGGTGAAAGCCGGTCCGACCGACGACCTCATGCAGGCTCAGGTTTCCGCTGTCTCACAGGCGCTCAGCGCCTACCGGAAAGCTCAGATCATCTGGGACGCGACGAACATCCGCGCGCCGGTGGCCGGCACGGTGGCGCAAGTAGGCGTGAATCCCGGCGACCTTGTCAGCGCGACGAGCATCGTTCAGGTAAGCGACAGCGGCAGCAATCAGGTGAACTCGAACAACGCGGTGTGTGTGGTAATTCAGAACGATCCGGCGGTACTCCAGGCACTCGTGGACGAAACTGACGTCTCCCGGATAAAACTGGGGCAGTCCGCGATCGTCACTCCTATCGCCTATCCGCAGCAGAAACTGACCGGAACCGTCTCCTCGATCGCGCAGCAGGCGACCACCACACAGAATGTGACTTCCCTCACCGTATCGATAGATGTGCCGAACCCGAATGGCAAGCTCTTATGGGGAATGAACGCAGATGCGCTCATAAATGTACTCGAGCGACGAGCGGTTCTTCTGGTTCCGAGCGCCGCAATTCAGCGGAGCGGGAACTCAAACAGTGTCAACGTACTGAACGGAACCGACTTCAATCCAGTCGAGGTCAAAGTCGGCGCAACCGACGGAACACAGACAGAGATCCTCTCGGGTCTCAATGAGGGTGACGCGATACTTACCGGAAAGGCCGGATCAGCGAGAGATGCAGTCACGGGACGGCAGACTCCCCAGAATTTCATTTTCCGTGCAATGCACTAAGGATCAAAATGAGCGGTGGGGAACTTGCAGTCATTCGAGTCGAAAATCTGACAAAGACGTACCAGATGGGAAACTCCGTCGTGGAGGCACTGAGAGGCGTTACGCTTTCGGTCGGACGCGGAGAGTTCGTTGCCGTCATGGGTGCTTCGGGCTCCGGCAAATCGACCTTCCTGAACTTGCTCGGATGTCTGGACAAACCGGGAGGCGGAAGCTATCTGCTTGGCGGCGAGGACGTCTCCCGGCTCTCGGATGATCAGCTTGCGGATATCCGCGGAACCCGGATCGGATTCGTATTTCAGAACTTCAACCTTCTGTCCAGAACCACTGCGCATGCAAACGTCGCCCTTCCGCTCTCCTATCGCGTGAACGGTGCAATGCAGGCCGAGCACTCGTTTCCCGACGACCTTCTCGCGGCGGTCGGACTTCCCGACCGGGGCAGTCACCGTCCGAACGAGCTTTCAGGCGGTGAGCAGCAGCGCGTCGCAGTTGCGCGTGCTCTGGTCAACCGGCCGAGCGTCATACTCGCTGATGAGCCGACCGGGAACCTCGATACGGTACGCAGCCGGGAGATCATGCACATCCTGGCCGGTCTGAACAATGCCGGCATAACCATAATCCTCGTGACGCACGAGGAGGACATCGCCCGCTGGGCGCGCCGCCTGATTCGGTTTCGAGACGGCCAGATCATCTCCGACGAGAGTGTCGAGCAACTCCCGGAAGCCAGGAACGCGCAACTCGACGTTTCGTTTATCAGTCAGCTCACACCACGCCGGGATGAGGGAGTCTCTGCCCGCCGCGGGTTCAGCCTCCGGGAGCTTGTCGAGCATCTCCGTTCGGCAACTGCAACCCTCTGGCACAACCGCCTCAGGTCGTTGCTTACCGCTCTGGGTATCCTGATCGGAGTCGCCGCGGTCATTGCGATGATGTCGGTTGGACAGGGAGCACAGAAGGATATCCAGGCGCGAGTCGAAGGGCTCGGCAGCAATCTGCTGACAGTGATGCCGGGCAGCTCACGCGCCGGACTCAGCCAGGGCGGCGCGGGAAGTGCGCCGACCCTTACCCTCGACGATTCAAACGCCATAGCATCCGAGATTGACGGGATAGCAGGAGTTGCGCCGGAAGTCGGCTCTCGGGCTCAGGTGCAGCATGGACGGAACAACTGGAATACCTCCCTTACCGGTACGACTCCCGATTATCCGGATGTGCGGAACTGGCAGGTTGCGTCGGGTGCCTTCTTCACTGACCTTGATGTGCGCGGACATCGATCGGTCTGCGTAATCGGCAGAAACATAGCCGATAATCTGTTCGGCCCGGTTGATCCGGTCGGTCAGACGCTGCGCGTGCGGGGTGCGAGCTACCGGGTACTTGGCGTAATGGCCACCCGTGGCGGAGGCGGCTTCGGCAATCAGGACGACATCGTGCTCATGCCCATCAGCACTGTCATGAACAGGTTCACCGGTCAGAAACTCGTGCGGGTAGTTTCGGTCAGCGTGGCGGACAAGGCCCGGATGCCGGCGGTAAAGGATGCGATATCGGCGCTGTTGCGCAGCCGGCATCGCATCATCCCTGATCAACCTGACGATTTCACGGTGATCACCCAGGAGGATATTCTGAAGACGGTTTCCGGCATCTCCCAGACACTGACGCTCCTTCTCGCCAGTATCGCGGGAATTTCGCTGATAGTCGGTGGAATCGGCATCATGAATATCATGCTGGTGTCGGTAACCGAACGGACCCGGGAGATCGGGCTTCGAAAAGCGATCGGCGCCCGCCGAAAGGATATTCTGCTTCAGTTTCTGACTGAAGCGGTGATACTGTCAGGACTCGGGGGTGTGTTCGGCTGGCTGACAGGATTTGTCGCCTCGCGACTAGTCAGTACGTTCGGCAAGATGACCACGGTGGTAACCCCCACGACGATCCTGCTGGCCATAGGATTCTCGGTTGCAGTCGGCATATTCTTTGGCATTGTTCCCGCACGCAAGGCCGCAGCCCTCGATCCCATACAGGCGCTGAGGTATGAGTAGGCATGACACTGAATAGGAAAGTCAAAGGCAGGAAGGGACATCCACGATGAAAGCTCGCGTGCTGATTATTGAAGATGTGCCCGAAATGTCCGAACTCATCGATCTGTATCTTCGCAGAGAGGGAATTGAAACTTCATCGGTGCAATCTGCCGAGGATGGTCTGTCTATGCTCACCGCCACCCCGTATGACCTCATCGTCCTTGACATCAATCTGCCGGGCATGGACGGTTTCGAATTCCTCCAGAAGATCCGTCGCCAGTTCAATCTTCCCATCATCATCGTCTCAGCGCGCGATACCGAAGAGGACATCATTGCGGGCCTGAGTATGGGTGCAGACGAGTTTGTCACCAAACCCTTTTCTCCAAAGGTGCTCGCCGCGCGGGTACGAGCGCATCTGCGGCGTTTCTTTCAGGCGTTGCCGGCCGACCGCAGAGTGGTCAGATTCGGGCCTTACGTGCTGGACGTCGACGGTTACCTGCTCATGAGGGACACCGGACGAGTGCAGCTTTCCGCGCGAGAGTTCGAAGTGCTCGCATTTCTCGGGATGCATGCCGGAAAGGCGCTCTCGCCCGAGCAGATCTATCACGAAGTATGGAAGCAGGAATACGGAGATCTGACGGCAGTCGGTGTATACATCCAGCGCCTGCGGCGGAAAATCGAACAGGATCCTCAGCACCCGGTCTATATTGAAACGGTACACGGCGCAGGTTACCGGTTCAACTCCGTGGATGAGCCGGCACAGGGAGTTGCAGAATGAGGCTGCGTACGCAGATAGCCATCCTCGCCGGCGGCATGTTCCTGATCCCCATCGTCGTCACCGCCGGAGTCTACTTCATGATGTCTATGGCCGGTGCGGCGAGGGATGCCGCCGACGGTCCGCTCGCGGCGTTTCGCTGGGTCCGCGATGAACTGCCCCGGCTCATGAAGACTGACAATCTGAACTCAATTCAGGCAAAAATTCCTCCTCCCATTCGACTCGCGATTTTCGGCGTAGAGGACCAGGTGATCTTCTCGACCATATCCCGCTTTCCGGCCGGGAGCACTCCGGGGGTGAACGATCTGTTCGGCTACTCGAGCCGGAATGGCGACCGGTCGCATGTGATCTGGTATTCGATGCAGGGCGGCGACCGGAAAGAACATGTGGTCATGATCGAGATGCCCCGCAACTTCCACCCGGATTTGCGCCGCAGGGAGACGCTGCCGGGAGTCATCATGCTCTCCTGTCTGTTCATCTTTGCGGCGCTCACTTCGGCGTCAATTATCCGGACGCTCACCCGTTCGGTGAGCAGGCTCGAACATGCAACCGAGCGCATCGCAGGCGGCGATCTGAACTTCGAGCTTTCGGCGCGCGGCAACAGCGAAATCGCCTCGCTCACTCGCAGCTTCGACAAGATGCGCAGAACGCTCAAGGACGAATACGCGCGGCGGGCACGCTTCATCATGGGCGTGTCACACGATCTTCGAACTCCGCTTTCTCTGATCGAAGGGTACGCTGAGGCGATATCCGACGGCCTTGCATCTGACCCCGATCAGCACAGGAAGTATATTTCGGTAATTCGGGAGAAGGCACATCTGCTCGAGGGAATGGTCAATCAGATCATCGATTTTGCGAAACTCGAAACCGCCGAATGGAAGCGCAGCCTCACCCCGGTGAACCTGCACCACTTCCTGAGCGATATCGGAGCACAGTACGAACAGGATGCGTTGATTCTCAATCGCCATTTCTCATTTGAACTGAGTATTTCAAAAACGCTAGAAGTGGTCATGGATCCGATGCTGACAGTCCGCGCGTTCGAAAACCTGATCGGCAACGCGATTCGATACACACAGGCTGGTGGCTCCATTCATCTCACAGCCTACCAGGAACAGGAGACAGCATTTGTAGCAATTCGGGACACGGGAGTCGGCATACCGGAAATCGACGTCCCCTACGTGTTCGAGCCGTTCTACCGCGGTTCAAACTCCCGACGGGAAGAGGGAACCGGACTGGGCCTCGCGGTCGTGAAATCGGTCATAGAATCGCACGGCTGGTCAATAACCGTGCGATCCGGAGTGAATGTCGGCACGACATTCGTCGTGTCGATTCCACTGCAACAACCGCTGCCCTCCGCAACCGGGGAGAACGATCAGGTAGAATAGCCGGGGAAGTAGTCGCTGCGAACGTGAACGCGCGGCACTCCGACCGTCCGGAGCACGTTCTTCATCGTGTCGACCATGGCCGGTGAACCGGAGACGAAGAATCGTCGTGTCCTGAAATCAGGAACCACTTCTTCGATCATCTTTGAGTCGACAAAGCCGACCTTTCCTTTCCATGTCTCGGTTACCCGTGCCGGATCAGTCAGCGTGTAGACGACCTTCAGTCCGCTCCGTTTTTCGGCAGCATCGAATACGTCCCGAAAGACAATCTCATCTTCGGCGTAGTTCGAATAGATAAGAATGACATCGCGCCGCTGTCGGGTGTCAACGAGGAACTTGATCATACTGCGAAATGGAGTGATTCCAATCCCGCCTGCAATGAACACAAGTGGAATTGTCGGATCCATGGGCAGGACGAAGTCCCCGGAGAGTTCGGCGGCGACAATTGGATCGCCATTTCCCATCGTGGACAGGCTCTGCTTGTAGGTGCTCGAACGGGGATAGAAACGCGCCGCAATCATCAGTTCCGGTTCGGTCGGAGAGGAGGCAATGCTGAAGTACCTCCGGTTGCCGCGATTGTCCATGCCGTCCTTCGGAAGCCTCCACTCCATGTACTGTCCCGTTCTGTAATTGAAGCCGCGCGGACAATCGAACGAGAACGCAATTATGCCGTTTCCGATCTCCTTTCGTTCCTTCAGTTTCAGGGACAGTTTGAAGCTCGGGTTCAGCAGGAACGAAAGCAGATTTCCGATCAGCAACGCCTCCTCCGGCGTGAAGTTCATTCCGCCTATGGTGAGCTGCGGCTGAACGACGAAGGCCACGACAACGGTGTAGATTGCCTGCTGCGAAAAATGCTTCGGAGAGGTGAGCGGCTCGGTGAGCATGACCACTGCAAAGAAGATGATGTGGGTATGAAGGAATACAAACAGCACGTTCTGCAACGCCATCCCGAACGGAAGCCCCTGTATGACCGACAGGGCGAGCAGGAAGGCAATGAACGCGACGAAAAAGACGGCGGTGAATCTGAATCGACTGATCTTCCTCAGGACGAGGATGCCACCGAGTACCACGAGCGGAAGCAGCACTATGTTGCCAACCCACCACGACGAGTACAGATGAAATACGAGGTCGCTCACGAAGATACCGAAAGCCGCCGGATTGAAGATATGCTGCTTTCGAATTGCTATCAGATACTTCGAGGCAATCGCAAACAGTCCGGCAAGCGCGAAGATACCCGCCTTCCGAGGATCGCTCACAACCGATACCGGACCGCTTATCAACGCGAGAATGAGCGCGGTGATCAGCGAGGATTCGGGATTGCTGTGCACGCCAAAGAGTCGGGACAGCAGCCAGTTCGCCGCATAACAGACAATCAGGTAGATTGCTGTAGTGGATAGAATCGCGAGCGGCTTTACCGGCACTGCACCGAACAGGCTCATGATAAACGCAAAGCCGAGAATTGCCGCAAGGTAGTACAGGACCAGCCGGTACATGGTGAATCTGTTCAGGAAGCTGTCGATAAGTCTGATCATGATGCAAGGTACCTCGCAAAGCCTGGTGTAAACGTCGCCATTCCCGCAAGGTCGACCATATAGCCTTCGCAGGTGGGAATGCTTGCAATGAACTCAATTCCGCCCGTACCCATTGCGAACGCAGCCGTTGCAAGACGATCGGCCTCATATACGTTTGGCGCGACTATCGTCATGCTGGCAATTGCGTTCGCGCGCGTACCCGAGCGCGGATCGTAGATGTGATCGCCGCGTATGTATGTGCCTGATGTTGCAACGCCGCGGTTTTCCAGTGCCATGACTCGAATAATGGTATTCGGGTCAAACGGATTTCGCAGCCCGATCCGCCAGGGATCTGAGCCGGTTTCGTGTCCGCGCACCTCCATGTCACCGCCTGCGTCGACACAGTAGCTGTCGAGTCCGCGGGCATCGAGGAGGTGGGCAGCACGGAGGATACTCCATCCCTTGACGAGACCTGAGGGATTGAAGTGCCCGTCGAACCAGACGTCGAAGTAACCGTCGGTGATCCGCTTTGTATCCTCTGACAGGCGGATGATCTCCTGCATGTCAGCGCTTGCCGCTCCCGGATCGAGCTCGCCGCGGTCGATTCGACTCACTTCGCTATCGGGCTTGTAGGGACTGAACCGTTCGTCAACTGTACGGAAATAGTCGAACAGTTCGGTAGTCGCAGCGTCCGGGTCATCGCACTGTCCATCCGGAATCACCACGGTGATCGGCATTCCCATGATGAGCTCGGTACGGCTGAATTTCCCTGTTGAGAATGCCGCTTCGCTCATGCGCCAGCCTGGGAGAGCGCATTTGAAAGTGACTTCACGAACGCCTCGCTGCTCAGCGTTGCTCCCGAGATGAGACTGATGTTCGCGCCCTGAGCCTGCACGGCTTCCTGCACGAGATAGGGCATCGCGATACTGTTGATGTACTGTGAAGTTCCGTTGTCATTCGGGTGCTCAATGACCTGCACGTCGGTAATCTGTCCGTTCGTTACCACGGCTGCGACCTTTACGTATCCGTAGTAGGCGTATTCGCGGCTTCCGGTATAGGTGCCGTCACTCATGCCGACGGTGATAGCCGCAGCGCCTGCGGCGTTCGAAGGCTGCCGCGACGCTACCGCAAGTGCGGCGCTCGTCGCCCGACCGCGAATACCGGAAGCTTCGGAACCTGGCTGGCGGAGACTGGATCTCCTGTTCTGCATCATCAGTGTGGCGGCTTCCGTCGGGCGAAGAAGAAAAGAAAATGCCCCGATGCCGATTCCGGCGGCAAGGGCGGAACCGAGTGCTATTCTTGAAAGTCTCCGAGTCATGATAATCCTCCGCAAATTGTGGTGTTGCATAGGTATATTAGGCACTTCACATGAAGAAACCATGAAGCTGCGGCATTACCCGGTTTCATGCAGCAGGGAACCTCAGCGTAATCGTGGTTCCGCTTCCCGGTTCGCTCTGCGCCAGAAGCGATCCGCGATGCTCGGTCATCGTCGTGCGCGCGATGGTCAACCCGAGTCCGGCGCCCCCCGCGTGGGTCGTCCTCGCTCTGTCACCACGGTAGAACGGTTCAGTAATGTGCGGCAGGTCACCGGGCGCGATTCCTATGCCGGTGTCGCTGACGGCAAGCTCCACATGGTTACCGGTCCGCCGTGTTCGCACAAAGATCGAGCCACCGGCATGCGTGTAGTTGAGCGCGTTCTCAACGATGTTGAACAGCGCCCGTTCGATGTTCGACGAGTTTCCGCGAATATAAGTCTGCCCTTCAGTGGTTATTTCGAGCCGCACACCCTCGCTTGTCGCGCGCGTCTTCATCTTCCGTGCAACCGATTGTGCAAGATCACTCAAATCGAGGGTAACCATCTCCGCTTTTGCCGGACGATGTTGCGTGCGTGGACGGACAAGGGACATCATCTGCTCGACCATTATCGACATCCGACCGATCTCCTCAAGCGAACTTTCGATGACACCCCGGGCCTCTTCGGTCGAGAGATCGTCGCCTCGAAGTGCTACTTCCGCCTCGGTGCGCATCACCGCGAGAGGAGTACGCAGATCGTGTGCGGCGTTCGCAAAGAACTGTTGCTCGGCCTCGATTGAGTCCTTGATCGGCGTAAGCGTGCGGCCGGCGAGCACGTAGCTCAGGCTGCCTGCAACGATGATGGTGATGATATCCCCGATGATGATTGCCCGACCGAGGTCCTGTACGTAGTCGTTCAGGCTGGGTCGAATCTCGAGCGGCGCGGCAAGGTCAGCACGGCGGTGGTGTTCGATTCGCTCGACGTTATAGGAGTGAACCGAGTAAAGAGATGAGCTGAAGACCAGCACGATGGCCGCAATAATACCAAGGTATACCAGTGTGAGCTTTATGCGTGCCCAGCGGAACGGTTCAGCCGTTAAGGCGGTACCCCACTCCTCGAATTGTCTCGATAACCTCTTCATCGCGCACTCCCGACAACTTTTTCCTCAAGTTCTTCACATGTACGTCTATCACGTTGCTGAATCCATCAAACTCGAAGTCCCACAGGCTGTTCGTAATCTGCTCGCGGGTCAGTACCTGCCCGGGATGGCGGAGAAAAAGTTCGAGAAGCCGGTATTCCTTGACCGTGAGGGTTATTTCGACCCCGGCTGCCTTCACCACCCGGTCGGTCGTATTGAGCTCGATGCCATCGACCTGAAGGACCACCGCGGCACGCTCCCGCGGCCTTCGGGATAGCGCACGGATCCGTGCGGAAAGCTCATCGAAGGAAAAGGGCTTGGGCAGATAGTCGTCGGCACCCGCGTCCAGCCCCTCTACCCGGTCGGCAACCCCGTCCCGTGCGGTGAGCATCAGGATCGGTACATGGTTCCCGGTGGCACGCACATTTCGACAGACCGTCTTCCCGTCAACTATCGGCAGCATGATATCGAGAATTGCCAGATCAAACTCGTCCCGCAGCCGCTCGAGCAGCTCCTGGCCCTCTTTCCCATCGTATGCGAGGTCCACAGCGTATCCCTGCTGCTGGAGTCCCTTCTTGAGAGATGCCGCGAGCTTCTGATTGTCCTCGATAATAAGAATCCGCATGGTACGATAACAAGATAACAGGGGATCCCCAAAAAGGCTATCGAACAGGTCATGGCCTGAAGATCAGCTTTCACATGTTTCTTCATCGCGTTCACAAACCGTTCACAACCCGATCGTAACCTGTAGATGTTGCAACAACAAAACTTCAGGAACGAGGAGCTACACGATGAATCGAAGAACAGTGAAACGAACAGTTGCCGTCACGGCGGTACTTGCATTTGTACTTGCAGGATCGGGAATCGCGTTCGGACAGGGCTGGGGACCGAACGGTGGAAACGGCCGGGGACCCGGCATGATGTATGGTAACGATGATAACGGTCAGGGTTACGGCCCGGGAATGATGGGCGGCGGCTACGGTGGCGGACCCGGATACGGTCGTGGACAAGGATACGGTCGCGGCATGATGGGCGGTGGATACGGACCCGGCATGGCGTTCGATCAGGACGGCACCGGATACGGCTATAACGCCCAGTCCAACGCAACTCGAATTGACGCATCCCGGATCAACACCGTCGTGGAAGGTTACCTCGCTACTCTGCCCGGCAAGGAACTTCAGATTGCTGAAATTGTCGACTTCCAGTACAACTATTATGTGCGGGTCAAGGAGAAAGGTGCCGCAACCTATTCGATGGAATTGCTCGTAAATCCCTATTCAGGAAGAGTTGTTCCGGTTGGCTACGGACGCGGAGTGCGTGACAACGACTTTCCGCGCGGCGGTCGTGGACCGTGGGCGGCAGGTCCAGGCACCTATTCGGGAACACCCAGCCAGGCGGCACAGAACGTGTCCTCAGGCGAGGCACAGAAGATAGCAGCCGACTTTGTAAAGCGTTTCTCTCCGAACGACTCAGTAACCGGCGAGGCGCAGTTCCCCGGACACTATTCAATGTTTATTACCGACAACGGGAAAATCGTGGGTGTTGTGAGCGTCGATGCTTCGTCGGGCACCGCCTTCTACCACCGCTGGCTCGGAACCTTTCTCAAGACAGTAAAATAGGAGAGCTGATCACGGCAGCCACACCGACTAACTCAATACTTGTAGTTGACGACGAGCCGAAGATTGTTCGGCTCGTCGAGTCATATCTGGTGCGCGAGGGATACACCGTCCTGCAGGCGACTGACGGTCCTGCGGCGCTGAGAGCGTTCCGCAGCCAGGCACCGGACCTCATCGTGCTCGACCTGCACCTGCCGGGACTCGACGGTACCGATGTTGCAAGGGCAATCCGCCGCGAATCAACGGTGCCGATCATCATGCTGACCGCGCGTGCCGACGAATCGGACAAACTGACCGGACTCGACCTGGGTGCCGACGATTATGTCACAAAGCCATTCAGCCCGCGCGAGCTCGTTGCCAGGATCCGGGCGGTATTGCGCAGAACGCACGACTCTGCAGGTGAGCGCGCAGATGCGGAGATAATTCGGGTAACTGACCTGGAAATCGACACCGGAGCACACGAGGTACGGCGGGGAAACGGGTCGATATCACTTACCTCCTATCAGTTCGATCTGCTTGCCGCACTTGCCCGGAATCCGGGTCAGGTCATGAGCCGCGACCAGCTTCTTGAAGTGCTGTCCGAACACGATGCGGCACCTTTTGACAGAACGGTTGATGCACACATGAAGAACCTCCGCAAGGCGCTTGGCGACGACGCCGCATCACCCCGCTATATCGAAACAATACGCGGAGTCGGCTACCGCCTCCTGAAGGGACGATGAACAGATGCTGAAAAACCTGAGAGGAAAGCTGATTGCGCTCTTTGCACTTCTCGTGATCTCAGGCGGCGCAGTAACGCTCATCGTCACCACACTGAATACCCGGAACCAGTTCAATCGATATGTCGCGGCAAGCGATCTGCGCCGTGCAGCGACACTTGCAGACATCCTCTCCTCCTACTACGAAACGAATGGCGGCTGGAGAGGAGTGGACCGACTGCTCGAGCCCCGGCTCCTCGGCCAGGCGCGCGGTTCGATGGGGCAGATGATGTCATCGATGATGCCTCGCGGCGATGCGCCAGCCGGTGGCCCCGCTTCGGGTCAGTTTCGGAACAGGCTATATGGGCCGGGAACCGGGGGACCGGCTGCGCCGATCGGACCGCCAGGTGCGGGAGGTTCTCCTGAGTTACCGGGACCTCCGAACAGGCCCGGATTCGAACGCATCGTGCTCGCAGGAGCAGACGGTGCAATAATCGTGGACACCAATCAGGGAGCGGGCGCCCCGCCTTCGCCAGCAGAGATCCGCCGCGGCTACCCGGTCACCGTGAACGGCTCGGTCGTCGGTCGCGTCATGGTGGGCTCGATGGCTGACAGCTCGTTCAGTCCCCAGGAGCGCGGATTCCTTCAGTCTGTCGGCCTCGGGGTGATCATCTCATCGATCACCGTCGCGCTGCTTGCCACAATTCTCGGCGCCCTGTTCCTGTCCGGCATTACGCGTCCGCTCCGGCTGCTTACCCGGGCGGCAACCGGCATGGCGGCAGGCCGGCGAAACGTGCCGATTCCCCGCATCTCGGACGATGAGATCGGCCGGCTTGCCGCTTCGTTCGGCAATATGCAGCTGACCATCGAACGGGAGGAACAGGCGCGTCAGAAGTTGTTCCGGGACATCGCGCACGAACTCCGGACTCCGGTCACCCTCATTCAGGGCGAGCTCGAAGCGATGATCGACGGCGTCTACAAGAGTGATGAGGCTGGCCTCCGATCGCTTCTCGAGGAGGCCCGGTTTCTGTCCCGGCTCATCGGTGACGTACAACTCCTCGCAGCGCTCGACGCCGAGGAGCTGAACTTCACCCCCGAGCTCACCTCAGCTGAGGATCTCCTGCAGCAGGCGGTTCGGAAATTCCAGGCAGCGTTCGACGCGCGGGGAATCCGTGCCGTGATCAATGTGGAAACGGATCTTCCTGAACTCGAAATCGACCGGGCACGGATCGTTCAGGTACTCGACAATCTGATGACCAATGCGATTGTGCATGGCGGAGAGGTGCACACCATAACGGTAGCGGCGGAACGGGTCGACGGCACCTCCGATACGCCTGCCGCGGTTGCGATCCGGGTCTCGGATGACGGCCGCGGGATAGCAGCGGAGGAGATGGACCGTATATTCGAAAGACTCTACCGGGTCGAAGACGGGAAAGGTGGTCAACCAAAAGAGTCAGGTCGGCCTGGAAGCGGTCTGGGCCTCGCAATATCGCGGCGGATCGTAGAGGCGCACGGCGGAAAAATCAGTGTCGAGAGTCAGTCGGGAGCGGGAACTACATTTACGATACTGCTCCCGCTCCGCCGTCAGGGCCGGATGGCCTAGATACCGAGCCGCTTCATCCCCTGGGCATCGTAGCGTGTGCCTGCCGCAGCGCCGGGAGGCATCAATCGATCGAGCAGCGCAAGTTCCTCCGCGCTCAGCACGATCTCGGTCGCCGCAATATTGTCTTTCAGGTACTGCTCCCGACGCGTTCCCGGAATGGGAACAATGTCATTGCCACGGGAGAGCACCCACGCGAGCGCGAGCTGCGCCGTTGTCACCCGCCTGCTCTTCGCGAGTTCTTCGATCTTTCCAACCAGTTCGAGATTATGGGCGATATTCTCATCGCTCATGCGCGGGTTGAAACGCCGGAAGTCCTTCACGTCAAGCTGGTTCGTATTCTTGATCGTACCTGAAAGGAATCCACGTCCAAGGGGACTGTACGCGACAAATGCAATACCAAGCTCCCTGCAGCTGTCAAGAATTTTCCCTTCGGCATCACGTGACCAGAGCGAGTATTCGGTCTGCAACGCGGCAATCGGGTGCACCCTGGCCGCCCGCCTGATCGTCTCTGGCGACGCTTCCGAGAGGCCGAGGAACCTCACCTTGCCGGCCTTCACCAGGTCCGCCATTGCCCCGACGGTATCCTCAATCGGAGTATCCGGGTCCACGCGGTGCTGATAGTACAAATCGATGACATCCACATTCAGTCGCTTGAGGCTCATGTCGCACGCGGCCTTCACATACTCAGGTTTGCCGCTTATCCCGAGGTACGCGCCGTTAATGCCGCGCACGTTTCCGAACTTGGTCGCAATGACCACTTTCTCACGCTTCCCGCGCAGGGCATGACCGACAATGATCTCGTTGTGACCCACGCCATACATGTCCGCGGTATCGAAAAAGTTGACCCCGAGGTCAATCGCGCGATGAATAAGCGACACTGAATCACTATCGTCGGACTTGCCGTAGTACTCGGACATTCCCATGCAGCCGAGCCCGATTGCAGAGACGGTTACTCCGGTCGAACCAAGTTTTCGTTGTTTCATGCCTCTTAACATACTGATGCCAGCTCACCATAGACAAACGCCGCAGTTGCGGTCCTGCTGCTACCGATTGCCCCCTGCGACCTGCACCGGCTTTACCATCCCGGCACTGGCTGCATCGTAGTAGGAACCGTCATAGAAGTTCGCAGGATTTTCGAGAGCTTTCGACTGAACTCCGTACCTCAATCTCAGCCGAATCACCTCGCGGATACCCGGCAGATCCAGCTTCGCGGTGCGGGAGAACCCGCCGGTGTGACCGAGCAGCACCGAGTAGGACTTTTCGGCAAGTCCAGGTGTCATGTTCGGCACGTGAGTTTCCAGCACCCTCAACGCATCCTCCCGATGCGCACGGTTGTACAACCACGCAAGCCCGCGACGATACGCCCTGATGTAACCTGCAAGCTCGCGCCGATGTTGCGCGGCCCAGGCTCTGCGCGTCGCCCCGACTACTCCCTGGTAGTGCCGCAGATCGTCTATTGCGTACCCGAGCGGGTGAAATCCGTGCGCCTGAGAAAGGATGTCAAAGGGAGTTACGAGCAAGGTGCCGGAGAACCGTCCCGCGAGCAGCGCTTTCCAGCGCTCGAGAACTCCTCCTGCGCTTTCGAGACGGTATTCACCGCGGGAGAGGCCGTGATCGGCAAGCATCTGTTCGAGAACAAATGCGTATCCGGTGGTCAGTGCGTCGACAGC
>DATKUC010000292.1:0-2738 GCA_035530835.1 Spirochaetia bacterium | reverse complement strand
TCGAGGAGAAAGCGTCTGTTGTACATTCCGGTCAGATCGTCGGTCACGGACATTCGCAGCCTGACCTCATAGTCGGAAAGCTCGGTGACCTTCGGATTCTGCAGCTGCGTTCCCGTGGTGCAGAAGTAGTCGAAGGCAGCGACTCGGAAATCCACTTCACGGCCGAGACGCTGCGCGAGCTCGATCCGATGAATACGCACCTTTTCGCCGAGTAGATCGCCCTCTTCGCGGGAGAGACGCAGATCGAACAACACGTCAAAAAGCGACGCGAAGTTCATTGGTGAGTCCACATTATGCATGCAGGATTCAACGATACTTTCGAGCGCTCCTGGTGACTCAAGTATTCGAGCGCTCATTTCCGACCGCGCACCCTCAGTTTCCATCGCGCAGCCCCCCTGGACCAAACGTTCCAGACACTATAATGCCATATACGACAGCAGGCAACCTCGCGCTGTCGCGTCATCTCAGTTCAGCATGACCTGTCCGCCGGTCACCGGCACTGCCTGACCGGTCTCATACACCTGCTCGACGATGTAGCATATGGCGCGCACCACATCATCCGGGCGGCACCCGCGGTTCATCGGCACCTTGCCTTCGTAGAACCGTTTCACGTCTTCAACTGTCTTTGCCCCGGGAACTTTGCCGGTGCGAAGATACTGAACAAAGAGCCCGCGTTCCGGATCGGACCAGAGCGGCCCCTCGAAAAAGTTCCCCGGACAGATCGCGTTCACCTTGATATTATCTGCAACGAGTTCCATGGCAAAGCTCTGCACCAGTCCGATGCTGCCGAACTTGCTGCCTGCATACGCGCCGTTTCGGTTCGAGCCTTCGAGGCCGCTTTTCGAATTGATCTGAACAATGTCGCTGGTCATTTTGCCTTCGGAAGCCGCATTCTGCAGTGCCATGATCGGCGCAAAAAACTTCGTGCAGATAAAGAAGCCGACGTAATTGACCGACGTCACAAAGTTGAAGTCGGCAAGGCTCATATCCACCACCGAACCTGCTTTCAGAACTCCCGCGTTACTTACCAGAAGATCGACGCTGCCGACTGATTCCACAATGGAATCTATCATCTGTTCGACGGACGCCTCGTCGGTCACATTTCCGCCGAATGCGAGCGCAACTGTCCGCCCGTGCTCGCTGTTCAGCTCATCCGCGAGCCGTTGCGCTCCTGCCACATTCAGGTCGGCGATACAGACCGTGCTCCCGCCTTCCGCGAGCGATCTGACGATACCTTCGCCAAAACCCTGGGCGCCACCGGTTACTACCGATACGCGGCCCGAGACCACCGAAGAACGGTCGGCGAAGATTCCGCGAGGTGCAGTCACAGTGGTCTCTCTCCGCGCTGTGTCGGCCGAACCCGGTGCGGGATGCCTCGCCTGATCCACCGTTCGCCCGATACCGAAGGCAACATCCTGACCGGCCACGGTGACCACGACCACGGCGGGGCGTACTCGGTTTGCAGCGAGATGGGTTTGCCACGCGGTACGCAGCTGCGATGTGAGCTGCTTGCGGCCCGCCGCATCGAGGCCGTCGGCAGACAGCGAGAGATCTTTTACCCGCAGCAGGTCGGCCGCACTAAACGCATCGACCGTTGCAGGGTCTGCGAGCCGCGCCACACAGGAACATTTGCCGTCATCGTAACTTAAGCCGCGAAGGATCGCGCCCAACATGGTGAGTGTCTTCATGAGTGGTACTCCTGTTTACTGTTGCAGTGACTGAATCTCGGCACAGATTGATTCGGGGTGTGCCGGGTCCATATTGCGTCCGGCGCCGGCATAACGGGTAACTCGCTCGGGCAGTGGACGCGTTGCGAGCGGATTCCCCTTGGCAAAGAGGCCGTAACGGGGGTCGCAGGCAGAAAGCTTTTCATGGGCGATGAGTGCCCAGGTCGTATCGTTCAGATGGCTGAACTCAGGTTGCATGATCTCCGGACACCTGAAGGATTGCCGCGAGCTGTTGATGTCTACGCCGCTGATCTCGAGCAGACCATTTGCGGCGCAGAGCGCCTGAACACGCAGAAGCTGTGCCACCGTGTTCCTCGGCGGCATGTAGGTAATCGATCGATATCCTATCCGTGAAAGCTCGGGCACCAGCTCATCGAGAAAGTCATCCTCATACTTCTCCGCCTTCTTGTCTCCTGTTGGAGACTCTCCGACGTCTCCGAGGTACGCGTACGCGGGAATGGCACCGATACTGTTGGCAAACTCGACGGCTGAGAAGACGGAGATGCACTCACGCTCATCCGGCTGGATGAATATTCTGTCCAGGAAAGAACTCTTGAACACGCCGAGCAGGTCATACAGCCGGTGAGGATTCGAGACATCCGAAAGTTGGGCTGCGATTTTTCCCGGGACCGGGAGATTCATCGCCGATTGCAGAAAGGCGATCAGATCGTCACCGGCCTGATGCAACGACAGGACCAGGCGCGCGAGCGCGGCAAGTATGTGGCGTTCGGTAATACTGCCGCCCTCGGCTGTCGAGGAGAATGCGGCAACATCAGCGTCGAAGTCGATTGGATCGATTCCGGCGCACCGCGTGAGCTCGTTCAGCCGCTCTACCTGCGCACGGTTACGCTGGTTGCGCAATCGCTGCAACGGCGAAAGAAACGCGGCAACCTCGTCGATACGCGCCTCGGGAACTCCGTGAATAACCATGTAGGCGATGTTCAGCGAGTCAGGATTGTTCAGCCGTCTGCCCTCAACGCGCGTACCTGAGAAGTTCACGCGTAGCTCACA
>DATKUC010000291.1:0-4266 GCA_035530835.1 Spirochaetia bacterium | reverse complement strand
AGAATCGAGTTTCTCTATTCGATATATATCCTCGACCTCTGCTTCGTTATGCCGGCATTCTTCATGCTGGGAGTCATGACGCTCAAGGGTGAACGGGCGGGCATCCTGCTCACCCCTGCGATGATGATTCTCGGATTCTTCGTGATCTTCCCACTTGGATTGAACGAGGTGGCCAAAGGATTTTCTCACCTGGCCGTCTCAACCGGTCCAATGGTTGTGTCATTTGGATTTTCGATATTCATGCTGATTCTGGCCTTTGTACAATTGCGTCAGATGAGAGTAGTTGTAGATCGAGGAGAATGAAGTGGCGACGATTCGTGACGGGCGCTCGGACGTGGTTCTCGTGGTGGATTTCCAGAATGGAGTTGTATCGTCCGCCTACAACAGGGACGCGGTGGCAGGAAACATACAGGAAGTTGTGGACAGGGCACGCGAGGCGAAGGTGCCGGTAATCTGGGTACAGCATTCGGACGCCGAAATGGTAGAAGGAAGTGCCGAATGGGGAATCTTCTCCGGCCTTTCTCCAAGCCCCCAGGAACACCGGGTCCAGAAAAAGTATAACTCCTGTTTCGAAGATACCGAGCTTGACTCGATCCTGAGCGAGCTGAAAGCAACCAGGATCATCCTGACCGGAGCGGCAACGAACTGGTGTATTCGCGCGACAGCCTATGGTGCCCTTGATCGCGGATACGACGTCACCCTCGTAGGAGACGCCCACACCACCGACAACATCGCGCTTGGCAACGGGCAGGAGATTCAGGCAGAAAGCGTGATAAGAGAATTGAATATAGCCATGAAGTTCCTGAGTTACCCGGGACGGACGAATGAAGTAGTACGCGCATCAGGCCTTACGTTCTGACGCGACGTCTGCGCTCACGCTCCCAGTCTTCGGAGACTTTTCGGCCCTTTTCAAAATCGTCGGCGACAATGATAAGCTGATTATCGTGGTCGCTGTATTGAACTTCGATATTGACTCCCGCATCCGCCATTCGCCGGGCAATTGCGCCAAGTTGTCCGGGTAACTCCTGGTCAAGTCGCTGTATGAGCACTCGATGGACGGCGATAACCTGAATGCCCGCTCCTTCCAGCACTGCTTTCGCGGCATTCCCATCCTCGAAAAGGAAGTGCGCAACGCCCTTCCCTTCCGAGACGAATACGCCGCCCCCGTTGATGCTGATTCCCTTCTCTCCGAGGATTTCGCCCAGGCGAGCCAGTTCTCCGGGCTGATTTTTCAGTTCGATTGCAACGTCATGCATTTTTCGTGGCAACCAAGATCGTCGGGTAGTTCCGTACCGGAAATCCCATGGACTGCGCAACAAAACAGAGTTCATGCGCTCTCGCGTGCAAATGCTTCGCTTTCTCCACACTGGATGAATCGGTTACCTCTACGATTGGACGCAAAGAGGCTTCAACGAACGAACCACCACCATCGTCGGTGAACTGCATGAGCGCCGTGGCACGGTCCTCGTAATGTTCAACTGAGATTCCCTCCCGAGCACAGAGCGCGAGGTAGGTCAGCATGTGACATGCTGCGAGAGCCGATATCACGAGATCTTCCGGATTCAGGAGCGCCGCGTCTCCCCGAAAACGCGGATCGGCCGACCCGGAAAGAGGCTCTTTGCCCGGGACGACTACCTCGTAGTTCCGGCTGTAGGAGCGATAGTTGACTGTCCCTGCTCCGGTATTCCCGCGCCAGACAAGCTGCGCAACATATTCATGGGTATCATTGGTTTTCATGGTGGCAATATACTACTTCACGAACTTCGATGCTTTGATTATTATCGAACTATGGATGTACCACTGAACTTCGTCAGAGTCGCACAACTTCTGGCGGACGGGACACGTGTCCGTATCCTGTCACTGCTGATGGATGGCCGGGCGCACACCGCAACCGAATTGTCGATCGAAGGCGATGTAATGCCGGCAACCGCAAGTTTCCATCTGGGCAAACTGGTAGATGAAGGTGTGCTTGCGGTTGCAAAACAGGGTCGGCATCGCTACTTCCGCATCGGATCGCCTGAAATCGCCTCGCTGATTGAAGGCGTGATGGGAGTCGCAGCTCACGTAAATCCGGCGCAGGATCGGAAGGCCACGGCGGATCGCGAGCTCAGGGCCGGACGCAGCTGCTATGACCACCTTGCAGGTGAGTTTGCAGTGGCGTTCTTCGACTCGCTCCTCGGCGCGGGCATGATAAGTCAGCGCAAGGAATCAGTTACGGTAACGACCGACGGAGTACAGTTCTTTGGAAGGATCGGCATCGATTGTGATATGGTCAGTCGACAGCGACGGTTGTACTGCGGGGCGTGCATGGACTGGACCGAGCGGCGGTATCATCTTTCAGGCGCGATCGGAGCGGCGGTGTTCATCATGCTCCGTGACCTTGGACTGATTACAGTTGACCCTGGTTCACGCCGGGTCGGGATATCGAATGCGGGCAAGGAATTCCTGACCACGCTCGCGCTTTAGAGCGATCCATGTTTGGGGGAAGAATGAACATTCTCGTGATCGGTGGCAGCGGACTGCTTGGCACCCGCACTGCACTGGCTGCGCTCAGCCACGGACATACGGTTTCGATACTCGCTCGCGGAAATAGTGAGCTGCAACCTGAGATCGCATCGAAGGTTCGGTTCATGTCCGGTGACATCTATGCGATGCAGGACGGGGAACTGCAGGCTGCAGTAACGGCTCATGATGCTGTTGTCTATTCAATGGGTATCGATGACCGGCATCTGCACCACAGGCCGTCGTATGACGAGTTTCATGCCGACCACGTGACCATGTGCATGAAGGTACTCCGAATTGCACGGGAAAATGGCGTAAGAAAGTTTGTCGTCTTCGGCAGTTACTTCACCTACTTCGACAGGGTGTTCCCGGAAATGGAACTGGCGAAACACCATGTCTACATTCGAACCCGATGTGAACAGCGCGATGCGGTTCTGGGTGAATCCAGACCGGATTTTGAGACGTTCATGCTTGAACTCCCCTACATCATTGGCTACCTGCCGGGGAAGGTTCCCCCCTGGACGTTTCTCTTCACCATGCTCGCCGCTCGAGGCCAACGCGCGCTCTTTTTTCCGACCGGAGGAACTGCAGCGGTCACGGCCGCTCAGGTCGGAGAGGCGGCAGTCGGCGCAATTGAGCGGGGAGCTGGAGGAATAGCCTACCCGATTGCAGGATGCAATCTGACCTGGGCAGATTTTGCACATACATTTTTCAACGTCACAAACAGGCCAAAAAGACTTGTCGGGTTATCGCCGGTGATGTTCAGGTTATTCGGCATACTAAATTCGTTCATTCTCTATCTTCGCGGCAGGGAACGCGGACTTTCAATTCATCATTTTGCGGACTTTCAGTACATGGATGCCTTTATAGATCCAGAGCCTACAATGAAAGCCTTAGGTTACGCGCACGCAGATTACGGGAAGGAGCTCTCGGAGCTTATCACTGAGTGGACAAGGATCAACGGGGTAAAGCGGGCAGATCGCCTCCCGCCGGAAGAGAGGAGCACAGAAAGTGGAATACAGGGTTGATGAAGATACAGTGGTCCGGTTTGCCAGAGAGAGCGAGACGACAATAATCCTCGGTTTCATAAAGGATCTTGCGCGGTATGAGGGAATGCTCGATAAAGTCACCGCTACCGAACAGATGCTGCGAAAATCGATATTCGTTGAGAAGAAAGCCGAAGTACTGTTCTGCGTCTATCGAAATGAGCCGGTCGGATTTGCACTATTCTTCTCGAACTATTCCACTTTCCTCGGAAAGGCGGGAATATATCTTGAGGATCTGTTTGTCGTACCTGAGATGCGTGGAAAGGGTTTCGGGAAATCCTTGTTAGCTGTGCTCGGAAAGCTCGCGATAGAGCGTGACTGCTCGCGTCTTGAATGGTGGTGTCTTGACTGGAACAGGAAATCGATCGACTTCTACCTGAAGATGGGAGCAATTCCCCTGTCGGAATGGACTGTGTACAGAGTTACGGGCGATAATCTTCAGAAGCTGTCCGAGCGCGCTTGAGTACACCGGAGGTGGATAGCTGCGATCATAGCCGACTACACCGGCGGGTTGTCAGCTTCCGACAGTTCGGCCGAAGTGCCGTTCTCTTCAGCCGTCCTGAACTGTAGCAGCTCCGCATTGAGTGATTCTCCAAGCGCTCCTATTCGTCCGGCAATGTCGCGAACATTATCGACTGCGGCAGAGATTTCCCGAATGCCGGCGGTTATCTCCTGCATACCGCCAGTTACCTCTGCCGAGACTCGCTGCACGGCAAGC
>DATKUC010000290.1:0-6480 GCA_035530835.1 Spirochaetia bacterium | reverse complement strand
CTTCAGTACCGGGCTCTCCGCTCGGACAGGTGAAACAGCAGCCTGAAAAAGCGACGGATGGCGGTGAACAGCCGCCTGAATATGCCGGGATTCTTCAGGCGATCAAGTCGTATGTACGCCTCTGCAAGTTCGTCGGTCGTGAAATTCTTACGCTGAGTGTTCTCGTCGATCTCCATCTCGAGATGCCGAACATCATCGATATCTTCGATAATTCGAACCTGCACAGTCCGCCAGCCGAGCTTCCTCGCGGCTTCCAGCCGTCGTTGGCCCGCGACGAGCTCGTGGCGTTCATTGACGACAATCGGGTTCATGAGACCATACGCTTTCATGCTTTCCATGAGCGAAGCGAGGTCTCCGAGGTTCTTCCGAATCCTTCTGCGAACGCGAATATCGTCGATATCCATCTGCACCGAAGGTGCCCCTTTTTTTAATTGAGCAGGTTATTCTGCGATGGTTGTGCACTGTTTCCATTCGTTGACGGCGTCGTCGGTGTTGATGATGATGATGATCCGTTCCCCAGGTTCAGGTTCAGATTGAGCGAGGGCAACTGAACCGTAGAGACGCTGTGGTCTCCTGAGCTTGCCGGGCGGGGAAGCGCGAGATCCGGTCCGGTCACAGTCTCCTTCAGACGGTTCATGATCATATCTTCCTGAGTCTGCTGATACTGTTCGAGGCTGTCATACTTCCGTGGTTCAGTTCCGCGGATGAATACTTCCTTGATAACCTCCCCTTTGTATCCGGGAGGGGGCAGTAGACCGGTGGCCGCCGTGACATCCATGTGTACGATCCCTGGCGGCTCGGTAAACTGCTTCGGTGCCATGCCGTGGTTGATTGCCTTCATGTATCGTGCCCATATCGGTCCGGCTGTTGCACCGCCCAACACCTGCACACCGAGTGAACGCCCCGGTTTGTCGAAGCCATACCAGAGTGCAGTCGTCATGTAGGGTGAGAATCCCATGGTCCAGACTGACGACCAGTTCTGGGTTGTTCCGGTTTTTCCTGCAAACTCGATCGGGTAGTCGGGGTTCAGGTCGGCATTTCCGAATGCCCACGCAAGTGTGCCGCTTACGACTGTCGAGTGCATCATGCTCTGCATGATGTAGGCTGCCTGCGGCGTAATAATCTGCGCTTCGTTCCCCATTCGCTGTATTTTCTGAAGCGTGTCCTTTTCAGGTTCGACGATTATGCGGCCGTTGCGGTCCTCAACATAGCGTATTGCTATCGGAATGACCTCGCGGCCGAGGTTGGCAATGGTCGCATAGGCGCGTGCCATCTCGATCGGCGCGACTGAGACTGTCCCCAAACCGACCGGATATCTGCGCTCGAAACCGCGCTGGAGCATCTGATCCTGCGGTATTCCAAGCAGCCGCGTCGCAACGCGGAAGGCATCGGTGAATCCGACAAGACTCAACACATGTATCGAAGGTACGTTCATTGAATCTTTCAGTGCCGTTCTGGCCAGCACCGGCGGCGTCCACTCTCCGAGGAAGTTCTGCGGCGCATAGGGAGTTCCATTGTCATTTGTGTAGACAATCGGTGAATCCTGGATCATGGTTGCCGGCGTTATGACGTGCTTCTCAACTGCCGCCGAGTAGTACAACGGTTTGAAGCTCGATCCCGGTTGCAATCGCCCGTCCACCGCGTAATTGAACTCCGACACACCTCGCTCGAAGTCCGCGCCGCCGATCATTGCGAGTATTTCGCCTGTGCTGTTGTCCAGGGTGACCAGAGCGCCCTGAACTGTTGTCTGCTTCTGCTGTTTGAGCTTCTGCACGTCGCTGTGAACAATCGCATTGGCAATGCTGCTTCCCGGCTTCATGAACATGAGGTTCGCAAAACTCAGCAGCGGTACAAGCTGGTTCTGATAATCCTGATACGCTTCCTGATTGCGCTTGCTGCTTCCTATATGGATGGAGGGAATGTTGAAGTTGAGTGAAAGCAGGTCGATCAGCGGGTTGATATGAGTAGAGGCGAAATCGAGCCGGGTCGTATGGCTCCTTTCGTAATCGGAATTGATTTCAGCGAGTCCTGAATGGAAGTAGGTTTCCGCTGCGTTCTGATCGTCAAGATCGAGGGTTGTATGTATTACATAGCCATCCCGATAGATGTCCGCAGTTCCCAGCAGGTACTGAGACTGGAGCTGTGTTCGAACGTATTCCGAGAAGAACGGAGCCTTGCTCGTCACCGCGTCCTGTGCAACATAGGAGCCGGATTGCGTATAGTCGTAGTTGTGCCAGAACTCCACGAACGAGGAGTTCACCTCCTGAGCTGTTGCATAGCCGAGTTTCACCATCTGGTCAAGAACCGTCTTCTGCCGGTCTCGTGCACGGTTCGGAAATCGGAATGGATTGTAATAGCTGGGGTTCGCAAGCTGAATTACGAGCATTGCAGCTTCGGCGACAGTAAGTTCCTTCGCTGGGTGGCCGAAGAAGAATTCCGAGGCGGCCTCAATGCCATAGACACCCGGCCCGAACAGCATCTTGTTCAGGTACAGCTGTAAAATCTCATTCTTCGACAGTTTCCGCTCGAGATTCAGCGCCCACCAGAGTTCCTTGAGTTTTCGCCATATGGAAAACTTCGCCCGGTCAGCATACAGCGTACCCGCAAGTTGCTGGGTGAGTGTGCTTCCACCGGAAACGTAGTGCCCGCTCAGCAGGTTCCATGCCGCTCGGAGTGTTCCCCGTACACTGAAACCATGATGATGGTAGAAGTTCTGATCCTCTCGCGTAATGAGCGCGTAGATCACGTATTTGGGAAGTTCATCAAGTTTCACCAGTTGCCGTTGTTCGGAGGCAACGTACTCGGTGATGAGCTTTCCGTTCCTGTCAAGAACCTGACTGGGAAGATCGAGACGGGTTTCCCCGAGATTCTCCATGTGTTTGAGGTCGTCGACGTTTGCGATTCCGAGTCCGACGAGAATACCTGAAAGGACACATACAAAGGTCGCAACAATGCCGAAACCAACGAGGGTAGTAACTTTTCTGCGAGAGAGACTCATTGCGCTAGGGTACGTAGGGCAGGTACGTTTGTCAAGATAACCTCTCCGTGCGAACCGTCCGGGACTCGCTCAGGACGAAAAAAAAGGCCGGTTCTGCAGAACCGGCCCCCACCCCGAAGGGTATCGGTGTAATATAGTAAACTGGGAGGGGAACTATATCAGTTACCGACAGTCTCATTATCGTCTCGCGACGAGGATTATTTAGTCTCATTTATCATGATATCCAAAAAAAGAGAGATTTCATAGTCCTTTTTCGCGACCGCGCTAAACCGCTTGCTCACCGTGTAATCGCCGACATGAAAGAGCACCGTGTGGTCTCCCGGCTCAATCGTGAGTTGCCGGGAGGTATCTACCTGAGCGCCGTCAAGGAACACCGTAGCACCCTGCGGGGCGTCAAAGCGGGCTCGCGCTTCCGGTTTCCTGAGTTCAACTGAGATCGCGGTTGTCGTTCCCTGGTCAATGCTGAAAGTCCGATATTCACTCTGATAGATCGATGACTGAATCGACATTCGATAGATACCGGGATCGAGCAGGTAGGGGGCTTTCTGGTATGCGAGCGGTTCCCCGTTCAGTGTGACAGTAACCGGCGAGTTGTCGGTGCCCCACGCAATCGGCTCCGTAGAATGACTACCCGATATTTGCAGGCTCAGACCTCCCTTGGCTATGGAGACTGTGCTTATCCGCAGAGTGAAAGGAGTATCCATAATCGCGGACGGAATGCCTTTCGCAATCGGCTGAATGGTGACGAGGATCGGAAAGTCTGAAGCTTGTGACTGGCTGTCTGCGACCAGAGTTCCCGGGCCGTTGTGCAGGTCATTCGGCGAACGAGTGGGCAGAAGCACAAAGAGTCTGTTAACGATCGGAATTGGCGCGAGCAGCATTCGTGACCCTTTGAGCGTCATGATGCCATTTTGCGGCTTCGGCGTAATGTCGCGGTAGATAACAACCGCAAAGTTGCCCGGTGCTCTTCGAATTGCATCCGGAACCACTATTTCAATTTCCACGCCTTCTACGAACGTGTCGTCTGCCGGGTAGTCGATCGAAGCTATATCACCGACGTTGAGCGTTACTGAAATTTGCTGCTCATCGGGAACTGGCGCTTTGAGCAGCGCAACAACCGGACCCCGTACCGTTTCGGCCTGAACAACGGAAGCAAACAGTGAGAAAAGTATTATGGGAGCCAACGCTTTCTGGGCTTTACGCATCCTTACTGGTTTACGGTCAGGAACCTCAACGGATCTACGGCTTTCCCATGATACCGGATTTCGAAGTGAAGGTGAGGGCCGGTGGACATCCCCGTAATACCTACTTTTCCGATAATCATACCTGAAGTCACCTTCTGATTCAACTGGACAAGGATCTTCGAAAGATGAGCGTAGAGCGTCTGGTATCCACCTGAATGCTGGAGCACGATGAAATTGCCGTATTCGTGATCGCGGCTTATGAGCGAGACCGTACCGTCGCTGCTCGCATGCACATCTGTTCCGATCGGCGCTTCGATGTCGATTCCGCCGTGAAACGAAAAGAGTCCCGTAAATGGGTCGGTCCGCATTCCGAAAAACGACGTGATCAGGCCATGGGTTATTGGCGACTTGAACGGCGTCTCGAAAAACGAAAGCCGTTCATCCTGCGTAAAATCTGCACCCGGAACGAACTCGAACTCAGTGCTTGCCCCGTCTTCCACCACGTGAACTATTTCGGTAGAGGTGCCGACAGCGCGAACAGCATGATCGGATTCGAGTCGCTGCTCAAACGCAGAGTCCGGATGCACGGGGATGAACATACCCGGGATGTTGGGAACCAGCAGCGTTCGCACGGATTCGGGTATGGTCGGACTGTCCAGCCGGTTCAGGGTGGCGAGTGAGCTGTAGGGAAGGGTCAATCTTGCACTTATGCTCAGGAGATTCTGATCGGATTTAATGTGGTATCGGTACAGGGTCAGCATCGGTGCTGCGCGAGTGCCCCGGGTGTTGAACTGCTCGATGTCCTGCTGGATCTGCTGGTAGAGTACGTCTGATGAATCAAGATCGCGAATAATCGGGTAGTCGGCGAAAAGGCGGTCGACGCCAATGCAGAAGAGCCAGACTGCGGCGCCGGCCACCAGAAGGCGACGTGAAAATCCGTAACCCATTATTCGTATCACCGTTCGCGACTGCTCCTCTCGTCGACTACCGGCGTCGTTGCCTCATGCCGTCTGACTTTCGCGGTACCGGCAGCCGCTCCGGCGGCCAGTACGAAGATCAACGTCGCCACTATTGCAAGAACAAGGGGCGCCTTCATCCACAGCAGAGCAGTTCCATAGGCAGCCGCCGCGAATCCGATCCCAAAGGCGAGGCGTCGGAGCGGTGATCGTCCCCGCTCGACTTCGATGGAGCTTTTGTCGCGGGCCCGTCTCCGGATCAGTCCCATGATGAGCGCAACAACGATTGCCGCGACGGCAAGGATTCCGAATGTAATATTGAACAGTGTTCGTTCGTGAATTGCGAGCCACCAGAGCGGATAGACGGTAAGGGCGGCAACTGCGAATGAGCCGAAAATAGTCAGCGCTCCCACGCCAACCGAACCGAGAATCCTGCTGTACCCATTTACTACTCGCCGGAGAAGTGCCCCGGCTGACTTGCTCATCACTTTGCGCGTTCCTGCGGCGATGATGCCGACTTCAGTTTTGCGAGCAACTCTTCATACCCCTTTAGATCTTCGGTCCGTGAGAGTAGTTTCGCCAGAGGAATGAGTCGCTGGAGCGTCGGTTCCACTCCGGAAGGGATTCCGGCGGTTTCGTACACTTCGAGTGCTCGTCCAAAATAGCCGTAAGCCGCAGCATTTCCACCCGATTTCTCGGATATGTCTCCGGCGGCCGCAAGATCCGACGCGATTCCGCCCGAGTTTTCGGCTTTCTTGTCAAACTCAAGCGCCAGCAGTATCTGCTTGAGCGCGTCAGGACTATTCCCCTGTCGTGAGTATATCGATGCGATCATGTAGTGATTCGAGGCAGTCTCGACCGACCGCTTCAGATCGCTGTTTATCTGGAGCGCCATCTGCAGGTAGGAGAGGGCATGGACATAGTCTGCTTTTCGCGCTAGTGCGGTGCCAAGATCGTGGTAGGCAATAGCCATCGCACCACGGGTAGCCGCGGTTACCGGCTTTGCGACGATAGCTTCGAGCATCGTCAACGCCGTTCCGGTCGGATCGGAACCGGCAACCGGCAGTTCTCCCAGGTAGAGTTCCGCCAGGTTCGTCTCGCTTTCAATCTCGAGCGCAGGATTGTCGAGCTGTTGCGAAAGTTCGATTGATGTTTTGAACGATGCTTCGGCTCCATCGAGATTGCCGAGGGCGAGCAGAGCCTTTCCGATCGAATTGTACGAGGTAACCGCGCCTTCCCGGTCGTCGATCGACAGGTTTGTATCGCGGGCGAGCTGGAACAGTTTCAATGCCTGCTCGTACTCTCCGCGCGCGTAGAACTGATTTCCCGTCGTCGCGTACTG
>DATKUC010000289.1:0-3244 GCA_035530835.1 Spirochaetia bacterium | reverse complement strand
ATTATCAATGGTTTCACCGGAAGCTTCGTGCAGAATGTCGATGAAAATTTCTCGCACCTGTTCGCCGGTCACATCTTCATCACCGGCACCGAGAAGCTGGCGAATGGCCGCCGGGTGTCGATCATCCGGGATGACGCGCTGCTCACCGCGGCAATCAGGAGCTCGGGTATTCCGATCGAATACCTGACAAAGAGCTCGCAGTTTCGTGGCACGCTTATATTTCAGAACAACAGTGTCTCCCAGCAGGTGGTCGGCACGAACTGGTCGCAGGCGAGCTACATCCGGGACCGACTTGTGCTCACTTCCGGGAGCTTCGAGAACATGAGTAATCCGAAGGGCATCATCATCAGCCAGAAGATCGCCGAGAAGCTGAAGGCGCAGGTCGGGGACACGATCCTTGCGCAGATGCAGACGGCAACCGGCCAGATGAACGTAGGAGAGTTCGCTGTTGCAGCGATCAGTTACGACCCGGGACTGTTCGGTTCAATATCGGCGTATGCAAATCGGGAATATGTCAACGAGCTGCTGAACATCGCGCCGTCTGAATACCAGACACTCGGAATCTTTGTAAAGGATATGAGCCGAATGGATAGCTATGCGGCAACGCTCTACAAGGCGCTCTCCACAAAGGTTTCGATGTTTGCGCGCAACGAGTCAGGCGGGGCGCAGAGCCCGTTCGCAGAGATGCTGCGTCAGGCGAAGGACGAGAACTGGACGGGAACGCGCTACACGCTCTACACGTTGAATGATCTGCTCTCTCAGATGAAACAGATAGTGAGCACCATCGATGTCACCGGTCTGGTCATCCTTCTCATCCTGTTTGTGATTATCATGGTCGGAATAACGAACACTTTCCGGATGATCATGTACGAACGGATCAGGGAGATCGGCACCATGCGCGCGCTCGGAATGCAGCGCAGCCGTGTACGGAACCTCTTCCTGCTCGAAGCGCTGTTTCTCTCAATCGGCGGCATGGCTGCCGGACTCATCGCAGCCGGCATCATCATGGCAGGGCTGCATCTGATCAATTTCGGACTGAACACACCGTTCTATCTGCTTTTGAAGAACGGGCACATGACCTTTTCGCTCTCACCGATCCAGGTAATTCTGAAGATACTGCTCATCGCGCTGCTCACGCTTGTTGCCGCGCTTCTGCCCGCCCGGTCCGCTGCACGGCTTACGCCGGCGGATGCGCTGCGGTCAACGCATTGATAGGAGGAACCTGATGCGTACTGGACGACTGACACTGGCGGTTTCACTGGGTTTGATTCTCTGTGCTCCGCTGCTCTGGGCTCAGGATCCGGACTTTGCAGCGATGCTGCGGAAAGTGGATAGCCTGAATCATTTTGCCGGAGACTTCTCCGCAGTCTACACTGTGGTTGCCGAAAAGCCGGGGCAGGAGACGAGCGTGACCCAGGCGCAGCTTTTCAGGCGGGACGCGGGCAATAAGTTCGTGCTGCTTATACTTCAGCCGGAAGTGCAGAAGGGGCAGGGGTACCTGCAGATCGACAACAACCTCTGGTTCTACGATCCTGAGAGCAGGAAGTTCTCACATTCGTCCCTGAAGGAGAACTTTCAGAGCTCCGACGCGAAGAACAGCGACTTCAACAAGACATCGCTTGCCGACGACTACAAGGTGGAGAGCTGGACGGAGGGCACTCTCGGTGTCTATCCGGTCTACATCCTCACGCTTGTTGGACTGACTGACACGGTGACCTATCCGAAGATGAAGGTGTGGATCCGCAAGGATCTTCCTATCATGCTGAAGACCGAGGACTACAGCCTCTCCGGCCGCCTCATGCGGAGTTCCTATCTGCCGCGCTACACCCGCGTCGGCGACAATTACGTTCCTGCCCAGATGCTGTTTGTCGACGAACTGAACAAGGGAAACCGGACTCAGGTGACCATTGGAAACCCGTCGATTGCGCCGCTTCCGGACTCGGTCTACACAAAGGACTTTCTCGAGCGGGTTAACCGCTGATCGGCCGCCCGCCAAGGAGGACGTCGTGAAGGCAAGAAACGCATTTGCATCATTGTTGATCGCATTCGGATTCATCCTGGTTCCCGCGTACCTGTACGGCCAGGCGACCTCGGGTTCGACGGATCAGATCCCGCAATCGCCTGACCAGATGTTTCAGTCGCCGGATATGATCGAGACGGCACCGGCCGCGCCGTCAGGTGGCGGTACAGCGACTCCGGGCACGGCTGCAGCACCCGCGCAACCGAGTACCGTGCAGTCAGCTGCAAAGCCCGCTTCGCCAACTGACGCATTCCTCACGAGCAAAGGAGTCACGATAGGCGGCACGCTCTACTCCGAGTTCACCGAGGTTGTCCAGTGGTACCAGGACTACCCGACGCTTTCAAATCTGTCGGCAGGCGAATCGGATTACCTTGTGCCGAAGCTTGAGGGGGACATCTACTTCGATGCCCGTCCCTACGACTACTTCCGCGTGTTTGGAAAGGTGAAGGCAATCTATCCATTTACCGGAAGCTCGTCGCAGGCGGGACTCTCTCCGACGCAATTTTCGACAAACCTCGCTTCTGCGCCGAATGTCAACCTGTTCGAGTTGTACGCCGATTTCAGCTACCGGGACAGCATCTACTTCAGGGCAGGCAAGCAGGTGATGACCTGGGGTGTCGGCTACTTCTTCAGCCCGGCAGACGTCATAAGCCTTGTGCCGATCAATCCGCAGCAGCCGAACCTCGAGCGGGAGGGACCGCTGGCGCTGAAGGTGAGCATCCCCTACGCGTCAGTCGACAATCTCTACCTCTACGCTATCATGAACCCCGCCTTCCAGGAGGGGGGCGTGTTCCACATCGACGATCTTGCCTACGCGGCAAAGACGGAGTTCCTGGTGGGCGATTATGAGCTGGGTGTCGGCGGGTACTTCCAGCGGACGCAGCGTCCGAAGCTCATGGCAACTGCAACCGGATCCCTGTGGAAGCTCAATCTGTTTGGCGAGGCGGTCTTGAGCTACGGGCGGGATGCGAATCTCGTCGTGGCAGCGCCGCTTGTTCCTCCGCTCTACGTCGCGGTAGGTCCTGCGGACACGACGACACCCTATTTCAGCGGTACGGTCGGCGCAAGCTATACTAATGCCGATCTGAACCTCAACCTGTTCGGTCAGTACTACTACAACGGCCAGGGGTACGCGGATGGTGCGACAGAAGAGGCGGCGATCAAGCTCTATCATTACCAGCTTGCCCAGCTTTCAGGCGGCGTGACTCCTCCGGGAACGCTGCT
>DATKUC010000288.1:0-9000 GCA_035530835.1 Spirochaetia bacterium | reverse complement strand
TGTTTGAGATCGAAGTCCGCGTAGGCCCGGTCACCGATCTTCCAGATAGTCCGGACACGCCCCCGTATTCGCTCGTTGCCAATGCACTTCACCAGGCCCACCTCGCCAGTCGTGTGCAGGTGAACACCACCACAGGCAACGCAGTCGAAATCGGAAATCATCACCAGACGGATGCTGCCGCTCACCTTCGGCGGGCGCCTGAGCGGATAGTTGCCGATCTCCGCGTCTGTCACCCAGAGATCGGTTATCGCCTGATTGCGGCAGATGATGCTGTTGGCGAGAGCTTCCGACGCTTCGATATCAGCCTGGGGGATAATGTCACTATCGACTTCGACCGTAGTGTACTCCTCTCCCTGATGGACTGAAACGGTGTTGTGCCCGCCGACTGAGAGCAGCGCAGCGCTGATAACGTGCTGGCCGGTGTGCTGCTGCATGTAGTCGTGCCGCCGTTTCCAGTCGATGGATGCGTGCACGGTGCTGCCTTCGACAACAGACGCTCCCTCTTCGCGGACAACGTGAACAACTTCGTCGTCACTCTTCTGTACGTCAATGACGGCGTGTCCTGCAATCTCGCCAAGATCGCATGGCTGCCCGCCACCTTCGGGATAGAAGCAGGTTCGGTCAAGAATGAATGAGAGCGATCCTTCGTTCTGCAGAACGCGCACGACCTGCGCATCGAACTGTGTCGCGTAGGGATCGTCGTAGAACAGTTTCTCAGTCAAAGCGGTCTCCGAAGTAGTATGGTTCTGATAAGGACAGGTAAGAATAGTAAACGAATCTGCAGATGGTGGGAAGAAAGAAGCGAGCCCCCATCACCGGGAGTGATGGGGGAGTCGAAAGACGTCAGTTGTCGCTTGAGTGACTGCCTGAATCGGTGCTGTGATTCTCCTTCGTCGTGTCAGGAGTTTCCTTCTTCTCCGAAGTTCCGTTGTGGCTTTCGGCAACCTGGTGAACGTCGTGGGAGACGCCGTTCTGTTCGATGGCATCCGGTGTTATGTCGGTAGTTCCGTCGGGAGCATTACTCTCGACACCTTTCACCGAAACCACCTTGCCGACGGCAACGTTGAGACCGGTCAACGCAACCTGCGGGACCGTGACCGTGTATGTCTTTCCGTTTGAGGTCAGGGTGACCGTCACGCTACCGTTGCTCGCCGGGGTAATCGACTGCACGGTACCTGACACACTTGAGTGCTCCTGCTGCCCATTCGCGAACACAAAGGCTGCGGATGCCATCAGCAGTGCGGTTATTATGAACAATCTGTACTTCATCTGAAGCACCTCCGTAATGATAGTAATTGGATAATGTAGCTCTATCGCCGCGATTCACCAGGATTATGCTGACAATATTTGTTAGTAATTGATGAGGAGCGATTCGGCGGGCCTGTGGGAGACTGAGATTGCGAAGCGAGGCAGAAGTGCGTAGACTGCACTCCGTGATTCCACGCTTTGCCATTGGCTACTTCCTGCTGTTTGTCAACTTCGCTGTCGTTACGCCCTATCTGCAGGTGTTTCTGAATCTGCAGGGGTACGGAACGATTCTGATCGGCCTCCTGCTCGGAATATTCCAGATGGCGGGAGTTGCAGGGCCGTTGCTGATCGGACACCTCGCTGATCGCCGAAGCTGGTACCGCCCGCTTCTTGCCCTCTCACTCGTTCTCTGTTTTGCTGCGCTCATCCCGCTGAAACTGATCTTCAACCCGTGGATCGCTGCAGTGATTCTCGCGGTATTCGGGCTGTTCTTCCAGTCGCTGGTACCGCTGACTGACGCTATCGTTACGCGAAACCTGGCGGATCCAGCCACGCAGTATGGACGCGCGCGTGTATTCGGCAGCATCGGATTCGTGGCAATGTCGCTGTTTATTCAGGCGAGCGGCATTCTCTCAAGGCCCACGACGCAGACCATCCTCGTCGCGAGTCTTGCAACCGGCGGCGCGTTTCTCATCGGTATGCCGCTCTATCCATCGACGCAAAGCGAACGAACCGCGCCCCGGCTCTTCGAAAACCGGTCGGTCGCGGGCGCAATCGATCCCCTGTTCTGGGTGGGAATTGCGGCGATATTTCTCGGACGGTTCGGCATCACCGCGCACTATTCGTTTTTTTCGCTCTTTCTTCAGCAACGGCTGCACATAGAGTCTATCAGCGGTCTCTGGGCAATTGGTTCAATAGCCGAAATTCCGGTCATACTGTTCGGCGGGACGTTGCTGAAGAGGTTCCGGACTGAAGGGCTGCTCGCACTTTCGCTGCTTGCGATATCAATCCGCATCTTCGGATATTCGCTGTTGCCGTCACTTCCGGTCCTCATAGCGTTGCAGTTCCTGCACGCGCTCACGTTCGGAGGGCTGCACATGTCGGCAATCAATCTCGTGAACACCTATACATCACCGTCTCGTCGCGCAATGGGAATGGCAATCTACGCCGCGGTCGGAAACGGTATTCCGGCATTCATCGCAAGTGCGCTCGGCGGCATTGTGCTGCAACGATGGGGTTTCCCGACGATGTTCGGCCTCTACTCGATCTTTCCGCTTGTCGGCGTGGTGCTTATGCCGATCCTTCACTACCGGTCGAAGCGTCGTTCGATTGCGGCGCCCCAGGGGAAGGTTTGAGCTCAGTCTGCATCCAGCGGAGATAGTCGGGAAGCCCGCCGATCAGGGGAAGCAGAATCAGTTCGGGTAGTTTGTATGGGTGGACTTCAGCGAGCACCGACTGGATATCCGAAAGCAGATCGGTCCGGGTCTTGAGGTAGACGATGCGTTCTCGTTCCCGGTTCACCTGGCCGTCCCACCAGTAGAAGCTCGTCATCTCACCGGGAACCTGGGCACAGGCTGCAAGTCGCTCATCAACGAGACGTCGGGCTATCACTTCAGCGCGATCAGAGGGCGCGGTCATCATTGCCAGGCACAACGTGGCGGAAGGCAGGGAAGGTGGTAGGCGGACAGCGACATCGCCCGGGGAGGGAGCCACAGGAAGCGACGCGGCACTTACCGCAGGAAAGCTCCCGGGAACTGAGACCGGTACGGGGCTACTATCGGAATCGGCGGTCTCGTCAATCTGAGCGGTCCACGCAGTGATCGAGTACCAGCCTGCCGATAGCACCATGTAGACCACGAGTACCCAGAGAAATGCGGCAAAGAGCGGCCTGAACGGCGCGCCGGAGGTCGCGATGAAGTATGCGACGAAGCATGCCGCGAGTGCGTTCAGAACTGAGGAGAGCGTCAGCACGAACGGGGTCAGCCGCCTGCGCACGAGCATCAGCGTGTGCCATGCCGCTGAAACCAGGAGCAATGCACCGAGTACCAGATACGCGGCTATCGGCAGGATCTGACCGTATCCTGCGGCCCGATCCACGGCGCCCGGAAACCCGACAAGCACCACACCGAACACCCACGCGAGCACGGTTCCAAAGGGAACAAGAATTACGCGAGTCGCGTCCTGAGCGGCCTTCCAGAAATCGTCCCCACTTCTCTGTACGTCTTGCACTGTCGGCACCGCCTCCGGTGCTGCACATTATAGGGGAAGCGCCGATCGGATGTCCATAAATGGGACGGCACCTTGACAGCTCAACTGGACAACCGTAGCATGAATGGAGGTGGCGTGGTGATTTACGACAACATTGCGAACATGAGCATCTATTCGCGAGTACATCCGTACATTGCACGGGTCGAACAGGAACTGCAGTCGCTCAGTGGCAGGGAGCTTACTACAGGACGATTTCCGATCGAAGGCGACCAGCTCTACTATCAGGTTCAGCGCTACGAGTCGCGAAACCCTTCAGAGTGCCGGTTTGAATCGCATCGGCGCTACATCGACATTCAGTGCGTGCTCGAAGGACGGGAAACCGCGTATATCACGCAGATCGCCGACGTTGAACCTGACGATAACTATGACGGTGAACGTGACATCCGATTCTACCGGGACGCCGAGGCATCAGCCATCGTACTCAGAGCCGGAAGGTTTGCAATATTCTTTCCACAGGATGCTCACAAGCCGTGCTGTCACTACGCGGGAAATCAGGTAAGTATCCTGAAAGTCGTGTTCAAACTCGCAATATAACGCTCGGAGGCCCGCTCGAGCAGCGGCAGTACTTCTTCCCGCGAATGGGTCTGCATGATGGAATCAAGCAGCACCTCAGCGCCATCGAAGCCCCTTATGTACATCTTCGCAAACTTCTTCAGCACTTCGTAGTTCCGCCGATCGGTCCACGTTTCGTGAAAGAGTTCGACGTGACTGCGGAAGTACTCAATCTTGTCCTCAGGCGGCAGATCGAGGAAGGCCTCACCGGTTCCGCGAAACAGGAGCAGATTTTCGAATATGCCGCGGCCAACCATGCCGCCGTCAACACCGTAGAGCCGTGCCTTCTCATCGATCTCAGGAAGGCTCTTCAGATCCCCGTTCCCGATGATCGGCGTATCGATCTCCATTTCGTCACGGAGCCGAACAACCTTCGCAATCTCGTTCCAGTCGGCAAGACCCTCCGACTGCTGGGCGGAGGTGCGACCGTGCACGGTGAGCGCTGCCGGTGAAAGCCCGAGCAGGAAACCGCACCACTCCTCGGTTCGCACGGTACGCACGCCGATCCGCGTCTTCACGCTTACCGGCATCGGTCCCGCGCCCTCTTTCGCGGCAAGTACGAGTTCACGCGCAAGGTTTGGATTCTCGATGAGCGCGCTGCAGAAGCCGTTCTTCACAATCTTCTTCATCGGACAACCCATGTTGATGTCGAGTCCGTCGAACCCCATTTCGCGGATATCCTTTGCGGCGCGCTCATAGTTCTCCGGAGTGTTGCCCCAGATCTGTGCCACGATGAGCCGCTCGTCATCGGTGAACTGGAGCCGCTTTCCGACCGAGCGTCGGGCCCGGGTAAAGAGGCTGTCTGCACCGGTGAACTCGGTAAAAAAGAGGTCGGGCCGGCCGGCTCCTGCGACAATGCGGCGGAATACCGTGTCGGTAACATCCTCCATCGGCGCGAGAATGCTGATCGGCCGCGGAAGCGTCTTCCAGAAATCGTATACGGGACTTGTCATTGAGCTGCACCTGTTTCGCGTACGAATTCGGCAATCGCATCGAGCCCGGCAATGAGCGCTTCCTCGCTTCGGAGAAAACTCACCACCACACAGAGCCGATCCTCGATGCCGTAAAGATAGCCGGGATGCACGTAGACCTTCTTTCGCCGCAGGAGTTCGAGCGCGAACTGTTCGTCGTCCATATCACCCATGCCGACAACTTCTATAATGCAATGAATACCGCTATCGGGAACAGTCAGTCTGATCCGGGGAACCGCCGACAGACGTTCGATGAGTGCCCTCCGGTTACGGTCGAGCTGTGCAATCATCCGCTCCTGAAACTGTGAACCGGTACGGAACATGACCGGCAGCAGATACTGGGAGAAGCTGTTGCAGTTCAGGAACATATCGATTGCGATTTCAAGCTTTTCAACAGCGGCATCTGCAGCAGAGGGCTCTCCGCTTACTGCAATCCACCCGAGCTTCAGATCCGGAGACGCGAACATCTTCGATATGCCGTTCAGCGTAAACAGCAGACCAGGGAGTCCAGCCTGGGCGGCGATTTCGGCCGGACGTGCGAGCGGTTTCCGGTCATATACAAACTCGCTGAACACCTCATCGGTAATGACCATGATTCCGTGCGGAAGGACCAATTGCAGAGCCGCCTGAAGTTCATCGCTCGAGGCCGCCCGACCCACCGGATTGCTCGGCGATATGAGCACGAAAAACCGGGTGCGCTCATCCAGCGCCGCGGAAATCGACTCAAGGTCGATGCGGTACTCCCGTTCGGGATCCAGATCGTAGTACCGGACTTCGAGATGATTGAAATCGGCGAGATATTCGAACAGTGGGTAGGTTGGGCGCGGAAGCAGGATGTTGTCTCCGGGCGAGGTGAAGTTGTTGAACAGCAGATTATAGCTCTCCGAGCTCGACGCGGTAAGCAGAACCCGATCTTCGGCGATATTCACGCCATGCTGCGCATAATACCGGCAAATCGCAGATCGCGCACCAAGATCGCCCTTCGGATCAGGTTCGTACAGACGATTGGAGAGATAGCCCTGCATTGCCTGCAGAATCGGTTCGGACGGAAAGCACAGACCGTTCCGGTGAAAGTTCGTGTCGATCAGATCGTTCACCGGTTCGAGTGACCGGATCTGTTCAAGCTCCTGCTGTAGACGATTCGTATCCATGTGCGGCACATCTTACATTTTTCGACGGCAATGCTCTACGGATGTATTATGATTAGGGTATGGAACACGCCGGCACGAACACTGACCTACGGGTTGTGGAAGTGCGCAATCACGGACAGCTCAGACAGTTCATTCGTCTTCCGGAAAAACTCTACAGGGGCGATGCAAATTGGGTACCGCCGATCTGGTGGGACGAGATACGGGCGTACGACCGGGCCCATAATCCCATCCTTCGCAATGCGGACTTCGTACTGCACATGGCGGTACGTAACGGCAGGCCGGTCGGCAGGAACCTCGTTTATATCGACCACGCGTACAACAATTTCAACAAATCGAGGATAGGCTTTTTCGGCGCCTTTGAATGTGAACAGAACGGTGCAACCGCCGCTGCTCTCATCGGAGCTGCTGAACAGTGGCACTCTGCTCGCAGAACAACGACGGTCCGCGGTCCGATTCACCCGACGGCGGAAATATGGGGCTTTCTGTACGACGGATTCGGACGGCCTCCCATTATGATGTCGCCCTACAACCCGCCCTGGTACAACGAATATGTCGAATCCCACGCATACGCAAAGGTGAAGGACCTTCTGGTATACGATGCAGACGCGACCGAGAACTACGTTCTGCCGGAACGTTTCGCCCGGTTTTCGGAGAATCTGCTGCGACGACATCCCTATATTCGTATCAGACAGTTTAATCTGGCTGATGTGCCGGGTGAAGCGAACAACATGTGGCGAATTTCCAACGCTTCGTATGTCGGCAACTGGGGATATGTACCTGTCGACCAGCACATCGTCGCAGACCTCGTCCGCCGTCTGAAACCGATTGTCGACACTGATGCCATATGGTTTGTGGAGGATATGCGGCTTCCGCCACGCGAGCAGGCGATCGGCTATGCACTCGGCTTTCCGGACATAAACCCGACAGTCAAGCGTATCGGCGGACGACTCTACCCGTTCGGCTTTCTGCGGCTCCTGCAGGACGTCAAAAAAGAACGCAATTATCGCCTGTTTGCGCTCGGCGTTAAGCCTGAATACCACGGACTTGGACTCGACGTGTTGATGTATGTGATGCTTTACCGGTCTCTGGCGCCGCGGAACATCCGGCTTGAGGCAAATTACATTCTCGAGGACAATTTTCGCATCCGCAACGCACTCGTGAAGCTGGGTCTGAACCACGTGAAGACGTACCGTGTCTGGGAAAAGAAGCTGACATAGAAACGGCCACCAGGGGAAAGGAGGTAGAAAACCCCTGTGTGGCCGCCAGCGCAAAAAGATGTAGAAAAAGAAGAGCCGTCGCGCTCCGCAGTACACACCAAAAACGCCGATCCGCAGAAAAGGTTACAGGAAGTTTCAACTGAACGGCGGAATTTTTTGCCCACAGTCCGCACACCTTCGTGAGCTTCGTGCAAAAAAAAGGGGCTCCTGCAGCAAAGGAGGGATGAAACTGCAGGAGCCCACGTACTCATTACTGTCAATATGAACAACAACGAAAGCTAAATCAGGTTACAATCCTGGAGCCCGCTTATTTCCGCGCGGTGTAGAGGCAGAAACAGGAGTTCTTGTGAACCACGTCCCGGGCGCGAAATCCAACTTCCTTCAGGAGATCGATCTGGTAGGTGACAGACCGCGGGGTGTCCTCTTCTTCAATGTAGCTGAACACCTTGTCCCGGTACGCGGGACCTCCTGATGCTTCGAGATATTCGCCATACCTGAACCACATGAGTCTATCGACCTCCGGAATATCGTGGTTGACCAGATCAAAACACCAGAATGATCCGCCGGATTTCAACGCCTGATAGACCGACGTCATCACCGTCCGCCACTCGTCATCGGATCGCAGATGGTGCAGCGCGGCGCCGGTGACTACCACATCGTATCGCTCCGGATCGAAGCTGACGGTCCTCACGTCGCTCTGGATTGCGGTAACCTTTCCCGCTCCCGCTTCCTCGAGACGCTGCTGCGCACGTACGAGCATCGGCTCGCTCAGGTCGAGCAGCGTGACAGCCATGCCGGGGTGCTCGTGAAGAACCTTCAGCGCGTAGTTTCCCGCGCCGCACCCGATGTCAAGCAGCTCATCGATGTGTGGATGCAGATCTGAAACGGCTGCGGCCATCAGCTCGAGCACGAGCGGTGAATCGATGGTGGAGGACTGTCCGGTGTGAAGATTCGAGAACCGTTCGACATCGCGGTCAAATCGGTCACGTATCCGGTCAACGCTTGACTTTTCCATAGGTCCTCCCGTGCGCGGAGTCGCTGGTCACCCGCCTGCACTCCATTTTCCCGCAATTCGGACCGGAACGCAACGGGCGAAACACCGCCATAGACTGTCTGGCTTTCTGCATCGTACCATACGAACATGAACTCCCAGCTTCTTTCACGCCGGTACGGACAGCTTTTCGTTCTCGAGCGCCCGGCCGCGGCGGCAGGAACACCCGCCACAATCGTGCTCGCGCACGGATTCGGCGCTAATGCGTTTGATCTGGCCCCGCTTGCGGATCAGATCGATCCGGACCGCACGATGCGCTGGCTGTTTCCGCAGGCGCCGACTTCGCTCGCGGAGGCCGCCGGGCACTCAGGAATAACGGTTCAGGACGATAATCCTGAAGTCGGCAGGGCGTGGTTCCCCCGCACATCGGTAGAAATCAGCGCCGCGCTGACCGGCAACTACTTCGGCGATATTGCGGCACAGGATCCTCCGACACTGGCAGTTGCCGCTGAGGAACTGCTTGCCGCAACGAGCGAAGCAACCGGCGGAGACAATTCGCTTGCGGGGGTAGTACTCGGAGGTTTCAGTCAGGGAGCAATGGT
>DATKUC010000287.1:0-9175 GCA_035530835.1 Spirochaetia bacterium | reverse complement strand
GCGTCGTCTCCGCCCTCTTCAGCCATCAATTCGGGCAGCTCGGCATCCGATGGAAGGTCCGCGCCATGGTTTCCACCGAACGACATGCTGTTCGACATGAAATATCCGGTAGATGGAATCGGCACCAGATCGATGGGATTGCCTTCATCTCCGGCTACACCCTCCAGTTCCTGGAGAAGCTCCTCCTCGGATGAGTCTCTCTGGGCATGAACCCGTACGACATCGGCTTTTGAGAGCCCGGGTCGTTCCGCCTTGGCCTCGTTTGTCAGAACAACAGGCTTGTCCAGATCTTCTATTTCGTCAACTTCATCAAGCTCTTCGAGATACCCAACTTCCGTGAGCTCCTCCGCTTCATCTGTCGGCTCGGCGGATTCGGCTGCGTTTTTTTGCACCTGTGAATTGGCTTTGGAAACTTGCTCGTCATCGAGGTACTGATCCGGAACCCGGAAGTCCGATTGGCCGGAATCAGGATACTCGAAGTCCGGAAATACAAGTTCATCGTCCTCGGAATCTGCACGTGATTCAGGCGCAACTTCCAGTCCAACTGGTTCGACATCATCCTGTACCACAGGATAGTGCGGGACATAATGAAGCGGACCGGCAGTTACGCTTTCCGCAGAAGGCTGATCCGTGCCAGATTCGACTACCTCGTTCTCTTCGACTGCTTCATCAGCGTCTTCAAGCTCTTCGACGTCGTCGAAATCCTCAACTTCAGATACTTCCTCGACCTCACTCGCCTCCTCGACAGCATCCAGGACTTCGATTGCTTCTGTCTCTGCCGGCTCTTCAAGTTCTTCGGCGACCTCAGAATCCTCCGCGTCTCCGATCTCCTCCAGATCCTCGACCTCGTCGAGCTCCTCCACATCAGTATCGTCGATTATCTCTTCAACGGCGACAGGGCGGGCGTGCACTGCATCACTGTTCGCGGGAACGTTCTGGGCGGGCGAACCGCTATCGTCGTCGTCCAATTCCTGGAGCGCTTCGACCTCTTCGACTTCGTCGGCATCACCAAGTTCCTCTACTTCATCTACCTCACCGAGCTCCTCGACTTCATCTGCATCGCTGACTGAGACTTCCGACGAGAATGGCAAGGTGGGGACCACGGTGCGCGCGAGCGAGGGTGGATTGGGACGCACTGATTCTGGTTGGACCGGTTTCAGATTCTCAAATGCGCGTTGAATGAGTGCTTCGAGTCGTGCGACGTCGACAGGTGCGGATCGCTGTTCGAGCTGTTTGTTACCCAGAATAGTGAGGATTTCATCCCAGCTCTGGTTAATGAGTCGGTCAATCTCCCCGACCCGTTTTCCGAATGACCGTCCGATTCCCCTCTTGATCTCCTGCGTGACCTCGCCCCTGCGCTGTTCAAGTTCGACCTGCCATCGCTTCCAGTCCAGTTCATCCTTACTCTCGAGGTACTCGTGAAGAAGTTGAATCTGAAACCGCTTTATACGATCACTGAGCACGAGAACGCTATCCTGGCGAACATTCAGAAGAAGGAATACCAGAAGAAAGGTTGTCAGGAATGTCGCGGCGAGCAGGATCCACTGCATCAGTGGGACCATCCTGAAGTCCCCTTCCGGCGCGAGCATCAACACGTATCCGGATGCTTTCAGAGCCCGACTGAATAAGAAGTAGTTTCCTCCGTTGGAGTTCTGGAGGAGCGGAGTCTCCGCAAGGTCCGCCGGCGACCATATCTTTTCCACCGTAGCGGCAAGAGTGTCCCCGAACTTCTCTGGAAGATTGATGATGATTCCATCGTGAGGGATGAGCTTCAGCGTGGATCCGGTAAATATCGCTCCTCCGGACACGAGACGCGTCCCGAGCCCCTGAACCGAGACATAGAACAATGCGGTTCCCTGAACAACGTTGTAATTGTCCGTCACGAGAAAGCGATATATGAACGTGTTGCTCGACGGTTCCTGGAGGATGTCTGAGGGTTTTGTCTGCGGGAGCGCGAGCGTCGATAATGCTACCGGGTCCGCAATGGTTGCAGGCGGCTTATAAACGACCTGGTCTGCCGTACTTTGAAGAATGTCCGCCGGCAGAGTACTGTAGTGTAAGCGCTGCCCCTGGTTGCCGATGAAGCGAACGAACATGAACCCCGCAAGTTCGGATTTGAGGGCGCCGAAAAGCGACTCGCGATTCTGTATATCCTGCTGGCTTTGATTTGCCTGAAATACCGTCTTGATCGACGGTTGCTGAAGTATTTTCTCGAATCGAATTGTATTCTTCTGCTGATAATCTTCTACTATCGCAGCAGCGGAATCAAGGCGCGCATAGGTGTCCTGTCGGACGCGTGGGTTGTAGAACGTTGCCTCTATGTAATGAAAAAGCCCGGAAAACGCCAGTACAGTAAAACCGCTGAACACTCCTACGGCAATGAGAAGACTAAGGGCTACTTTTTGAGATGACTTCATATCCGAGAACTCGCCTCCGCCCCATTCACATTTCGATTATACCATCTTTACAAGTATCGGTCACGAAGTGCAGAGCTTGAGGTATTCACAGGGGTACAGGTGCAGTTTTTGCCCGGAGGGTCTGAAACGTTCCAGGAGTTCAGTGTGCCCCCGCAGAACGGGACTGTGGAGGGCACACGTGAGGGAAGAACTTACTCGGAGGCCGAGGCCAGTTCTTTTTCGTTGTTTGCTGTTGCAGCCGCTTCGGTCTTGCGTGCCGGCCGCTCACGCTTGTGCTCTACTCGCTCGACCAGTTCAAAAATGACTGTCTCTGCTGCGTCGCCAAAGCGTTGCCCGAGCTTCAAAATCCGCGTATATCCGCCGGGTCGCCCCTTATAACGAGGACCGATTTCGGTGAACAGTTTCGCGAGAATCTCTTTATCCTGGACGAGCTTTGCCGCTGTTCTCCGATTATGTACGCTGTCCTCTTTCGCCCTCGTTATGAGCTTTTCTGCGGTGCGTCGCACTGCAAGGGCTTTAGCCTTCGTCGTCGTAATGCGCTCATACCGAAACAGGGATGTCACCATGTTCCGGTGAAGCGACTTCCGATGACTCGGCGTTCTGCTGAGCCGGTTGAATCCGATCTTATGCTTCATCGTCAGTATCCTCTTCCTCGTCCGCCACAACCACTTCGCCGTCCTGCTCGGTCTTCTTCGGTGGCCACTTAATGTTATTCTTGAGCATGCTGTAATCGGTCATACCGAGGCTCAAATTCCATTCCTTCAATTTCTCTTTTATTTCCTGCAGAGACTTCTTTCCGAAGTTGCGAGTTTTCGCAATATCATCCTCAGTTCGACTGGTAAGGTCACCGATGCTGCGGATGTTCGCATTCTTCAGGCAGTTGCTCGAACGAACTGATAGCTCGAGCTCTTCCACCGGCGTGTCAAGGAGCTTACGAATTCGTTCCTCTTCTTCGTCGATGTCATCGTCCCCGGAAACCTCGTCTTCATCAAAGTTGATGAAGATCGTAAAGTGGTCCTTCGCAATCTTGGCAGCCTCGGCAAGCGCGTCCTCAGGGGCAACCGAACCATCAGTCCATAGTTCGAAGATCAGCTTGTCATAGTCCGTGCGTTGTCCAACTCGCGTATCCTCAACGGAATACATAACCCGACGTATGGGAGAGAACGCAGCATCCACGGGGATGGTGCCAATGACTTCCACATACTTCTCGTTCATCTCTGCTGGAATATAGCCCCGGCCAAGATCTATCTGCACTTCCATTTCGATATTGGCCTGTTCCATGAGCGTGAGCAGATGCAAATCCTTGTTTATGACCTGCACCCCGTCATCCACTTCAAGTGCTCCAGCGGATACCGCGCCCTTTCCCTTCAGTTCAACGAGAAGCGTCTTCTGCTCAAGGTCATTCGACAACTTTAATTTCACCTGTTTCAGGTTATTGATAATGTCGGGCGTATCCTCAACAACATGCGCAATCGACTCGAACTCGCTCGACAAGACATGTGGAGTACCATCCTGATCGTAGGTGGTGATCCGCACCGCCGTAATGGCGTAGCCCTGAATTGAAGAAAGCAATATTCTTCGAAGCGTATTGCCGATTGTCGTTCCAAATCCGCGTTCAAACGGATAGGCAACAAACTTGCCGTAGTCGCGAGAAACTTCGCTGTGTTCGAATATAATGCCCTTCGGCTTTTTGAATCCCTTTAGAAGGTTCTTTCGTGCCATTGATACTCCCTCGTCGGACCGTTTTTCAAGATCCCCGGCGACGGACAGCCCAGAACGCTCCGTCACCATAGACGGAATGCCGTCAGCTCTCCATTCTTACGATGAAAAACACCCGGTGTTCCGCGCTCGTCCGGTGTTTCCTTCTGATACGCCGAACGAAAGATGTTATACACGCCGGCTTTTTCGTGGCCTACATCCGTTATGGGGTATCGGCGTGACGTCCTTTATGCTCCTGACGCGAAGGCCAAGGGCGCCAAGCGACCGGATTGCCGACTCACGACCAACGCCAGGACCCTTCACCAGAACATGAACTTCACGAAGTCCGTAATCCATCGCCTTCTGGACGGCGGTCTCAGCCGTCGTCTGCGCTGCAAACGGAGTCGATTTCTTTGCGCCGCGGAATCCGAGTCCGCCGGCACTCGCCCACGAAAGCGCATTCCCGTTCAAATCGGTAATGGTCACTATAGTGTTGTTGAAGGTGGCCTGAATGAAGACCTTTCCCTCAAATACCGACTTCTTTTCTTTCTTCTTCTTTGTTTTGGCCAAAGGGATTTACCTCCGTCTCCGACTCATGTTTGGGCAGTTGGCAGCTATCACTTCGCTGCCTTCTTCTTCCCGGCCACGGTCTTCTTCTTGCCCTTACGGGTTCGCGCATTTGTGCGCGTACGCTGACCGCGGGTCGGAAGCCCTTTCCTGTGGCGAAGGCCACGATAGGCTCCGATATCCATGAGCCGCTTGATATTCAGCGAGACTTCTGTTCTCAGCCGACCTTCTACCTTGTATTCGTTTTCAATAACGTTGCGCAGCTCATTGACTTCCTCAGCAGAAAGATCATTCATGCGCTTCTCTGTATCAACACCTGTTTTTGCGCAAATCTCGAGTGCGGACGAACGTCCAATACCGAAGATGTATGTGAGCGCAATGTCGACGTGCTTGTTGGGCAGGTCGATACCTGCAATACGGGCCATGGACCTCCCTCCTATCTCTGCCGTTGCTTGTGCTTGGGATTGTCGCAGATAATCCGTACGACTCCCCGCCGTTTGATTACCTTACATTTATCGCAAATCGGTCCCACGCTGACTCGAACTTTCATGACAAACCTCTTTTTCTAGTTACTGAAGGTGTCGATGCGCCTACAGATTCCGCGGTCGAATCTTACCTTTCTTCGTCAATCCCTCGTGATGATGCATCCTGAGGTGCCCTTCAATCTGCGACATCAGATCAAGATCAACACCGACTATGATCAGCAGCGATGTTCCACCCATGAGTCGCGCCATCTGCTGCGGCATGTTGAACCACTCCTGCACCAGTGTCGGGATAACCGCGATCAATGACAGGAATATAGCCCCGGGAAAGATGATCCGATTGAGAATTCTCGTGAAATACTCTTCCATTTTTTCGGATCTGATACCGGGTATCGAACCACCATTCTCGCGGATATTCTTCGAAATCTCAACAGGATTAAGTGTTACCTGTGTATAGAAGTACGCAAAGAAGATAATCAGCAGTGTATACACGATCAAGTACGGCAAACCGAGCGGATTGAGCCATTGAGCGAAATCCGATAGCCACCGGATGCGGCCGCCCATGCTCTGCGCGATCTGGAGCGGAAAGACCAGAACCGACGAAGCAAAGATGACCGGGATAACGCCGGAGGGATTGATCTTAAACGGAACATAAGTGTTCTGCGCTCCGTACATCTTTCTTCCAACAACCCGCTTTGCGTAGTGAACCGGAATCTTCCGCATACCGCGCTGCTCGTAGATAACAAGCGCCACTACCCCGACGAACATTGCCATTACTACAATAACAAGCACCGGGTTCAGCGTCTGCTGACGAATGCCGGTAATCACCTGCCAGAGAGCATGCGGAAAACGTGCGACGATTCCCGCGAAGATCAGGAGCGAAATGCCGTTTCCGACACCGCGCTGGTTGATCTGTTCACCCATCCACATCAGGAATATGGTGCCCGAAGTCACAGTCAGCATCGATATCAGCGCGTACGCGAGATGGGGAAGTGTGATTGCATCGGGGATGCTATCCGCGTATACGGTTACCGCGAACGACTGAACAAGACATACCACCACGGTGCCCCACCGGGTATACCGCTGTATTCGCTTCTTCCCGCCCTCTTCTTCGGAGATCTTCTTCATCTTCGGGAAGACAAGCAGAAGAAGCTGCATGATGATTGACATCGAAATGTAGGGCATGATGCCGAGCATGAACACCGAGAACTGACTGAAAGCTCCACCGGAAAAGAAGTCGAGATAATCGGTAATGGACATTGCACCACTATTCTGCTGCGCAAGGAAGTACACCTTTAGCGCATTTACGTTGATACCAGGAATTGGTATGGCCGCACCCAGCCGAAAGACCAGCAGGATGCCAAACGTATAAAGGATCCTGTCGCGAAGATCCTTGATGCGAAACATGTCGATAAGTGGTGTTCTGGCCATGTGATTATTCCTGTCCTTCCTCGCCCGAGATACTCTCAACGCTGCCACCCGCCTGCTCGATTTTCACACGAGCAGCCGCGGATACGCGAAGACCGGCAATCGTCAATTTCTTCGATATATCACCGTCGCCGAGTATCTTTGCACCTTCAACCGATTTCTTGATGAGGTGTTTCGCTTTCAGCGTCTCAAGGGTCACTGAATCACCGTTTTCAAAACCGTGCTCCAGCTCCGAGACATTCACAACGACCACAGTCTCTTTGAATGGGTAATTCGAAAAGCCGCGCCGTGCGATTCGCCGGAACAGCGGCATCTGACCGCCTTCAAAACCGGGCCGCACACCGCCGCCCGATCGCGAGTTCTGTCCCTTGTTACCCCGTCCAGCCGTGCCGCCACGACCACTTCCCTGGCCGCGACCTACCTTCTTTGCTTTGCGTGTTGCGCCTCTCGGCACATGCAATTCTTGCATAGCCTTACAACTCCTCGACCTGCACCAGATGGGCAATAGAGGTCACCATGCCGCGAATAACCGGCGTGTCCTTCTGTTCCACAACCTGATGCATTTTTCGTAGCCCGAGACAACGCACCGTTTTCCGGTGCTTGGGAATACTTCCGATAGGACTACGCACCAGCGTAATTCTTAGCGCCTGTGCCATAATCAACCCCAAAATTCCTTGAGTGTTTTTCCGCGATTCTTCGCCACGGTCCGGGCATCCATCAAGCTTCCAAGCCCGGTGAATACCGCCTTTACGATATTTATCGCATTCTGGCTGCCCAGTGACTTGCTCAGAATGTCGTTTATGCCGCCGACTTCCATGATGGCTCGCACCGGTCCACCTGCGATGATTCCGGTACCTGGTGCAGCGGGTTTCAACAACACCTTTGCGCTCTTGAACTCGCCCTGCACTTCGTGGGGCAGCGTTGTCCGCTTTACCGGAACTCGGACCATGCTCTTCTTCGCCTTGTCGACACCCTTACGAATCGCCTCGGCTACATCGTTCGCCTTTCCGTATCCGTACCCGACCGAACCTTTCTTGTCACCGACGACCACGAGTGCAGAAAAGGAGAACCTTCGCCCGCCCTTCACGACCTTCGCCACACGGTTCAACCGGATGAGGCGTTCGGCTATGTCTTTATCGCGTGAATCGCGTGAATCGCGTGAATCGCGTGAATCGCTCACATGCTCCCCCTATAACTGGACGCCGGCTTTCCGGACACCATCCGCAACTGCCTTTATCACACCGTGATAGAGATTGCCGTTGCGATCAAATACCGCCTGCTTCAGATTGAGAGCAAGCATTTTCGCACCAAGTGCCTCTCCAATCTTTCCTGCGTCGGCTACCGTACTCTTCAGGGCCTTCAGCTCGCCGAACGCGTTGTTTGCAGACGCAAGGGTCCTGCCGGCAGCGTCGTCCACTACCTGTATGTACACATACCGATTGCTCTTGTACACGCTCAGCCGCGGGCGTTCGGCGGTACCGGTGATTCTGCCTCGAATTCTGGTGCGCCTGCGCAGCAGACGTCGTTTCTTTTCATCAAGTTTCTTCATGGCGCTACCTATTTCACACCCGTTTTCCCGACCTTCCGCCGGACGTTCTCATTCTCATACCGAACACCCTTGCCCTTGTATGGCTCAGGCGGACGCAGCGACCGCAACTCCGATGCAATCTGACCAACGCGTGCCTTATCAATTCCGCGCACATTGATCTTGTTTGTACCTTCGGTGTCGATCGTGAGATCTTCGGGAATCGGATACTCTATCGGGTTTGAGTACCCGAGACTCAGCACGAGGACCTTGCCTTTCACTTCTGCACGGTAACCAACACCGTTGATCACCAGTGTGCGGGTGAATCCTGCGCTGACTCCAATAACCATGTTATTGAGCAGATTTCGATACAGACCGTGGAAAGACTTTGCACGCTTCGAGTCATTCTTGCGAGTCACGTGCCCGGTCGAGCCATCGATTTTAATCACAACCTGCGACTGGTAATCCTGCGTAAGTTTTCCCTTCGGCCCTTCGACAGTAAACTGCCGTTCGCCGACGGTAACATTTACGCCGGCGGGAATCGCCACCGGTAGTTTTCCGATCCTAGACATATCAATACCCTCTTTTACCAGACTGAGCAGATAAGCTCACCGCCGACCTTCTTCTCGAGGGCCTTTCGTCCCGTGGTTACACCGGTGGAAGTCGACACGATAACCGTACCGTACCCGTTGTAAACACGTGGCATCTTCTTGTAGCCGGAGTATATCCGGCGGCCCGGCGTCGAGATCTTTTTCACGCCGTGGATGATAGGATTCATTTTCTCATCATACTTCAGAAAGATCCGAATGTAAGAGAAGCTATCCTGAGTCACCTTCTTGAAGTTCTTAACATATCCCTCGTTCTTCAAGATCTTGACGATTTCGAGCTTCAGCTTCGAGGTCGGGATATCAACTTTATCGAACTTCGCATCGCTCGCGTTGCGGATCTTTGTCAGCATATCAGCTACGGGGTCAGAAACGCTCATATACCTCTCCCTACCAGCTAGATTTCGTCACTCCAGGAATCAGACCATCGCTCGCATACTTGCGAAAGCAAAT
>DATKUC010000286.1:0-10559 GCA_035530835.1 Spirochaetia bacterium | reverse complement strand
ATACTACACCAATTACCAGGAAATGCTCGATAACGAACAGCTCGACGGCGTGAGCGTCGTGACAGTCGACGCGCTTCACGCAAAGGCGTCTACTGCCGCGCTCGCCAGGGGCGTTGGCGTTCTCTGCGAAAAGCCCCTTGCGGCAACAGTCAAGGAAGCTGAGGCCATGGCGGCAGCTGCCAGAGCAAGCGGCAGACCGGCAATGGTCAATTTCTCAAAACGCAACTCTTCAGCTCTCCAGCAGGCGCATCGCCTCATCGAATACGGCAAGATCGGCCGCATCATGCACGTTGAGGCAAGTTACCTTCAGAGCTGGCTCGTAGACGACTACTGGGGTGACTGGCGCGCCGACCACAGGTGGCTCTGGCGGCTCTCGGAAAACCACGGCAGCATGGGTGTGCTCGGTGACCTCGGCTGCCACATCTTCGATATGGCTCAATTCCTGTGCGGCGATTTCAACGATGTCTACTGCATCCTGAAAACCTTCGAGAAGGGCGCCCCCGGCATTCCCGGCAACTACGACCTCAAAGCGAATGACAGTTTCTCGGCAACAGTCAGCTTCGCGTCAGGAGCCGTCGGCTCTATCCACTCAAGCCGCTGGGCGACCGGTCACAAGAATCGCGAGTACATCTGTGTATACGGTGAGAAGGGCGCGATCAAGGTTGATTTTGAAGTCTCCGATAGCATTCTATTCCTGCACGGCAAAGATGCGGACGGCGAATGGGTAAAGAACGAATGCAAGCCGACGCCCACAAATTATGCTCGCTTCCTGAAATCTTTGAAGAGCGGTGTGCATGATGCTAGTGACTTCGAACAGGGCCTCAAAATCCAGCGCTACATGGCCGCCTGTTTCGCCTCATCGCGAACCGGAAAGAAGGTGAATCTCGCCGACCCGCAGGCAGCCTCGCGCGCCCGGGTCCCGTTGACGGTGTAGGCCGAGGGACCGCCGCTGCGACAGGTTGCTTTTGGGCCCCTTCAGAAGTACTATTCCAGTCGATGAAGAGCGGACCATCCACAAACGAACGTTTCAAAGTCTACTATAAGAATGGATGGGCTCACCTTGTCGTGTACCCTCAGACAGGACAACAGAGTCCGGTCTATCCGGAAGAGGTTGAGAGCAGAATGCGTCTGCTCGGAGTCCCGCCGGTTCGGGCAAAGGTGATTCGCGACCTCATCGATGAGAGCAGCGGGAGACCGGAACCGCTTGTGGAATGGCCCGCCGGTCGGGCGCTGGCCTCTGCATTTACGGTGAGTGTCGCTGAGGATGCGATGTCCGCCACTGTCACCGTGGAAGCACCCAAGAAGGGCGCCGCGCCTCCGGTGCTGCAGGACGTACTTCAGCAGCTCAATCAAAGTGGCGTCATTGCGGGAATCGACAGCGAACGCATCGAGCGACTGCTTGCCCGGCGCGAATATGGAAAGACGATACAGGTGGCAAAAGGCCTCGAGCCGGTCTACGGTCGCGGACACCGGATTGCCTACCACTTCAACATTAACCGGAACAAACCCTACCTTGAGATGGACTTCGGCCGCATCAATCTCAAAGAGCTCAACTTCATCGACAACAAGGACGAAGGCGATCTTCTTGCCGAGCTCATTCCGCCGATCACACCTGCCGATGGGCGGACTGTCACCGGACTTACTATCCCTGCGGAACGGGACACCGAGACAGTTCAGTTGAACGCGGGCGCAAACACCCGGCTGAGCCCCGACAAGACAAAACTCTACGCCAATTGCGACGGAAACGTCCGCATCGCCGAAGGCGTAATCCTCGTGGAGCCTGTCATCACCGTCCGCAACGTCAACTACGAGACCGGCAATATCCACTTCGAAGGGTCAGTAGTAATTGAAGGCAGCATTGCAGACGGCTTCATTGTGGAAGCCGATGGAGACATACAGGTCGGCAAAGGTGTCGGCAGAGCCACGCTCACCGCAGGCGGCAACATCCTCCTCAAGACCGGCATCAGCGGCAATGGAGAAGGGAGCATCGACTGCGGAGGTGACCTGTTCGCGAAATACATCGAGAGCTCAACGGTTACCTGCAGAGGCAACGTCTTCGTCGAAGAAGCGATCATGCAGTCGAAGGTTACGAACTTCAAACACTGCGTGCTGAACGGCCGCCGCTCCGAAGTCATCGCGAGTGATCTCGTGGTTGGTGGCAGCTTCTGGTGCAAGAAGCTCGGAAATATCAGTGAAGCGGTCACCCAGCTATCGATCGGTGTCGAGCCGAACCTGCTGATCACCTACCGGTCGACGCTGACCAACATAATCGAGAAGCAGGCCGAGAGGGACAAGGCCGAGCATCAGATCGAGCAGATTGAAACCCTGATCAAGGAGGGCCGCGTTGATGACCGCGTGCTGCGTGCGCGCTCGCAGTTGCACCTCTCCCTCGAGCGGCTCGATCAGGAAGTCTACCAGCTCAGGAAGAGGAACTCCCACCTGAAGGAACGATTGCAGGCATCGCGCAAAAGCATGGTCGTGGTTGAAGAGATGATGTTCAAAGGCGTGGTTATCACCTTCGGGAACTTCGAGTACCGCGTACCGGATGCGGGTGCCCGAAAGACCATCCTGCGGGCAGGACCACACGGAATACAGGAATCAGGATTCAACTATCACACCCGGCCGCCCCTCATATTTGAAGATGCAGCGGCCGAGGCGCCGGAGTCATAGAACGAGGCCTTGTCGGGTTCAGTCAACGCGAGGTTCCCGCTCCTTTGCAGAAGCCATGGGCGGAAACTCCAGGTGAGGCTCGGTTTGATACCAGTACGCCGTACTTGAGTAGTCATTAGACAAGTTGTTTGCATGCCCATGCTCTATGGTTACCCGAATAGAGGTCTCAAAACAGATCGGGTCTTCGATGTGAAATCGGTACATAGAATTCTTGCCGCGCCAGTCGCGGCTTTCGATGAGCGTCAGCCCATGATACAGCGACGAGTTTTCTTCGCGGGGAGCCCACGCCATATTGAAGTAATCTTCCGTTCCGGTCCCATTGAGCGTAGGGTACTCGTCTCCGTCAATGAAGATCATGTCGTCTCCTTCACCGTACCATATGTTCTTCTGCGACGTGAAACGATCAATATTCAGGTTGCATCCGACGTAGTGACCACGCCCCTTGGCCTCAAGAATAGTGTAATTGCCTTCACCCTTTAGGTTTGGAGTCTTCCAGATTTCCCGACCGTAATCAGTGGGCATGAGGTTCAGTCCGACGGTCTTTGCCCGAGACTCGTCACCCCAACCCGGGGTTGGATTCTCCCGCCGCCATTGTGCGTGAAATCGCAGCCAGCCCTCGTCAATGTCACCGTGCAACTCATAATCGATGTAGTAGTAGAGCGCATGTACTTCAACATCGCAGTCGTTGACGACTTCGATACGCGCGCTCTCAGAAAACGGCATCGGGAAATAACAATTCATGCCCTTACCGTCCTGTGATGACATGACGAGCGGCAGCGATGCAAAGTTCCTGGTACGCGCAAACCCTATGCCAAAGAAATCCCCGAGCGGAACCTCGACACTGGGAGTTTCCTCTCCATCCCAGTACATTCGCAGGATGACTTTGCGAAGTGCGTAACGGTCCTCACAGTTGATCGTGCACCAGATGTGCGAGATTATTCCTGCACCCCTGACGTCCATTACAGTGAGCGTTTGTCCGGCAGGAATTCGGACGCTGTCCTTGTTGCCTCCGGTGCGATCCCAGCTTGATTCCCGCCGACGCTTGCCCGATCGCGCCCGAGCAATGCCGCGGAGCGGGCTGTTGAGTTCGTTCGTGTAGTCCATAGTAGTGTTCCTTCTTTTGCGTTGCGTGAGCTATCCTTTTACGCCGCCGGTCATAAGATTGATCAGATTTCGCTGTAGGTACAGAAAAAGTGCAACTATGGGAATAGTTATGAGAGACGCCACGGCCATGCTTTCGGCCCACAGGATACGATGTTCGCCGCGGAAGCTCACCAATCCGAGTGGGAGCGTCCAGTTTTGGGGGGATCGGATGATGACGGAAGCCATCAGGAAGTCACCCCACCCGATTACGAACGCGAACAGTGCAACCGCACTGATCCCTGGTGTTGCAAGAGGTAGGACAATACGATGAAAGACGCCGAGTTGGCTGCACCCGTCGATGCGCGCAGCCTCCTCGATTTCCACCGGCATTCCCTGAAAAAAGCCAATGAAGAGCCACGCACATACCGGAGTGAAGAGGGTCATGTAGGTGAAGCCAAGACTGGCAAGAGAGTCCAACAAGTGCAGTTGAACAAGAAGAGAATAGTATGGTATGAGGACGGCTATCCAGGGCACGAGTTGCGTCAGGATAATGAGGAACCAGAGCAGGTTTCGCCCGCGAAATCGATATCTGCTGATACCGAAACCTGCAAGAGCGGAAATGTAGATTGCGGCAATAGTTGCCACTCCACACACAACTATGCTGTTGATTCCCCAGGTAAATACGCCGTACCCGGCGATCGAATAGTTGAAGAGTGCGCTACCGTACGCATGGAGAGTCGGATGAGCAGGGATAATTCCGGTATCGAGAGAGAATATGTCGGTACTCGTCCGAAAGGAATATGAGAGCATGATGACAAACGGAAACACCACAACCAGCGACACCAGAATGACCAGTATATAGAATCCAGTTCTCTGTCGTCGGTTCATGACTTCCCTTCACTTTTGCGGACGGCTCGCATGTAGAACAGTGCGAAGATCATAGAAATCAGCGTGAGGAATACTGATTCTGCCGCCGCTGTACCAAGGCGAAGATACCGGAATGCATTAAGGTAGATGTCCACCCCGATGACCGCAGTCGACGATCCTGGTCCACCCTTCGTAATAAGGTAAACGAGGTCAAACTCCCGGATCGTCCAGACGATTTGCAGAATCAGTACGATCGACCACACTGGTTTCAGAAGAGGCCATGTCACATGGAGAAACCTGCGCCACGCGTTTGCGCCGTCGATTGCTGCAACCTCGTACAACTCCTTCGGTATCCCCTGGAGACCGGCAAGGAGCATGAGTGTCACGAACGGAAAGTACCTCCAGACCGCGACTCCGATGATCGATGTCATTGCGAGAGCCGGGACCGACAGAAATGGTATACCTTTTGCTATTATGCCGGAATGAACCAGTGTTCCGTTGATAATCCCGAATGTGGGATCAAGCGATATGAGAAAAACGGTCGCAACGACTACTGAGGGGATTGCCCAGGGCACGACGACCAACGCACGAACGATTGACCGACCGCGAAATGCTCTGTTCAGAAGAAGCGCAACGGCGAGCCCCACATACATCTTCCCGAGTACGCCAATGACCGTGTAGAGGAGCGTCACTTTGCTCATCTGCCCGAACTCACTCAGCTCGAACACGCTCTTGAAGTTCTTGAGTCCAACAAAGGCATGCGATGCGGCGCCGGACGCCATATTCCAGTTGGTGACACTCATGATGAATGACCTGATTATCGGGTAGATGATCATGACACCGATGACCAGCACGACAGGTGCGACAAAGCCGTACCCGGCGAGGTCCAGGGTGAGGCGTGATCTGCGCTTCCTCATGTGTACCTCAACGGAGCGGGCCCGACGGCCCGCCCCTTGATTGAAAAAGAATGATACTTATTCCCGGTAATCAGTTCTGCTTCAGCAGCTGGATCATCTGCTGCTGGCCCCAGTCAAGCGCATCTTTCACGGATTTTGTTCCCAGAAGGGCGGCATTCAGAGACTCCTGTATGACATGGTCCCACTGATTCCAGTTCGCAATATCCGGAACTATCCTGAATGTATACTTCCGCGCATCGTTCAGGAACGTGTACTGAACCGGAAAGTGCTCTTTGTACCATGGCATGACCAGCGTATTGACCGGAGCAGCTGCAACTGTCTCGCGCTCCTGTACTGCCTTGCTATCGAGGAACGCCATGAACTCAAATGCCGCTTTCGGATTCTTGCTCAAGGTCGAGAGCGCAAGTGGATTGCCCCACGCGACGTAGACTGGTTTATGGGTAACGCCGTCAAGAGTCAACGAAGGAAACGGTGCGAGACCAAGATCGCTTTCAAAACTGCCTGCCGGCTTCATGTTCTTCTGCAAGTTCCCCACGCCCCAGAGAGCAATCTGCATTGTCGCGAGATTGCCATTTGCAAACAGAGCCTCCAGTTCCGGGTAGCTCTTCTGACCTGACGGACCTGCTTCGTCGATAAGCCGCTTCAAGTATGTGAGCGCATAGATATTTGCCTGTGAGTTGAAGATCAGTCGGTCGGCGGTATAGGGTCCCTTCTCGTCCGGAAAGATCCCTCCTCCCGCTGTCCAGAGCCAGTTCATCAGCCACCACCTCGACAGAACATCCTGACTGTCAGGTTGTCCGAAGCCGTACTTACCATCCTTGGCGAGTGCCTTCGCAGCGTTCTCGTAGCCACTCCAGGTGGTAAGCTGCGACGGATCAATTCCGGCGTTCTTGAGATCGGATTTCCGGTAGGCAGTATCTGGCGCGGCGAACCACAGGAAAGGCAGCGCGATAGTCTTGCCGTTCCGGTCCATCTGATCAAGCAGGACAATGTCCTTTTCCAGATTGGTACCGTCAGGTAGAGTGTAACCCTTGATGTACGGTTTAAGATCGACGAAAGCACCGCCCGGTCTCTGATTGTAGTACTGGTTCATTCCAGCACCTGTATCCAGGGTAACGATGTCACCTTCTGTACCGCTTGCAATATCCAGTGGAATCTGGTCCCAGTATGCCGTGCTCGAAATGGCAGCAGGTACAACCTTGATATTCGGATGAGTCTTCTCGAACTCCTGGATCTCCCAGGTCACGTTCGGCCCACGAACGGGATCACTGTACCACCATTGATCCCATTTCACCGTTGCCTGTTGAACCTTGCCTTTTTCCTGGCTTCCGTTCGCGAATAGAAATGCGGTCGCAACAGCAGAAAAGAGCAGAATCGCCAAAACGCGGTATAACCATTTCATACCCGGTCCTCCTTGTCGATTTCCTTTGTCCACCAACTCACCTTCATGATTGAGCTATCGCTCCAATGGCGAGCTTTGGTATGATTACGCTACCATCTGTATTGACACCTGTCAACGAAATGCGGTATATACGAACGATGCAACGTTTTTTTCATAACAGTTATTCATTACAATGCCAAAGAAAATACTATCGTGGTTGATTCACGAGATAGAACTTGATATCTCGAACAACTTCAGGGCCGGGGAACGCTATCGTTCGATTCGTCTGATCGCCGAGCGGTTCACGGTTAGTCAGCAAACCGCCCAGCGAGCAGCCGGTAAATTGGTCGCACTTGGTGTCCTGTTCAGCAAGGACCGAAGCGGAATATTCGTCGCGCTGCAGAGTGAGGCCCGTTCTCTCTCGGGAAAAGAGATATTCGTCGTATCCGCAAACGCCGATCCACGGTTCAACGAGGCATTCCTTGACGGCATCAGTGGGGTCGGTCAACGGTTCGGCATGACGGCTTCTCTCTATGCCGCCCGGTCGGAGAATTCCGAATCGCTCGAGTTCGGCGAGAAGCTCGATCGCATGTACCAGGAGCGGAACGCCGGCGGATTGATAGCCCTCGCGTTTCGAAGTGCCGATCTCGCATTCTATCATCTGGTCATGAGCGGACGTGTTGTTATCAGTGACGTCGATTCACACAAGCTACCTATGCTTCCGTCGGTGCAATCCGACAATCGTCGACATTCCGCGGAGGCCGCCCGATTCCTGGCGGGCCGGGGAAAGACAAATATCCTCATTGCGGGGTACTGGCCGCAGAACAACACCCGCCATGCGGCCTTCGAACAGGAGTTTCTCTCGCTCGTGCCGAAGGGTCAGTGCCGCTACGTGCACCTTTCCAATGATATGTCCACAGCTGATCTCTATCTTTTCTTCCGCAGATTCTCAAGCCGAGATGCGGTATACGCCATCGACTACGCCGCGAACCATACGGTAGCGCCCTATTTCGTTACTCACGACGTCACACCCGACGGGAATATGCTCGTCTATGACAGCGAATATGATTCATTTCAGTTCAACGGTCTGCCTCCGATTCGGGCGGCCGCACCCTCACTCTTCACGCTCGGAACACACCTCGCGCATAAACTTGTCGTGCGCCTTCGCACTGGAGAATGGCCCGAGCCGCTGAGGGAAAGAATTTAGAGAGTTGTCGCTGCCGATTAGTCAGCTGTCTCGAAGACCGGCTCTTCCTCACCCTGCAGAGAATACCCTTCGAGAAGAGAGTGAAGCCGTTCGACGGTCCCCTGGTTGTCGCGGGCAACATTTTGCAGGTGCGATATGCCGGCCACTATCTCCTGGTTGCCGGCGTCCTGATCGTGCGTAGCTGTCTGGATTTCGGTAAAGATGCGGACAAGCCCTTCGATGGACGACCGCATCTCTGCGTTGTTGGATTTCTGTTCGTCGGCAATGTTACGGATTTCGACAGTCGCGTGCACGAGCCCGCTCATCGACTCGGCGATCTCATTGGCGCCGCTGCTCTGCTCCTGCATCGCGCCTGCGATCTCGTCGATCAGTTTCGTCGTGTCACCGATGTCTGTGCTGATGCGCGCGAGCGCGTGGCCCGCCTCCTCGGCAAGGGTCACTCCCGCATTGATGAACCGCGACATCTCCTTGATCTGGGTGGATATTTCACGAGTGCTCGCCGCACTGCTCTCTGCGAGGTTCCGCACCTCTTCGGCAACCACCGCGAATCCTCTTCCCGCATCGCCCGCGTGTGCGGCCTCGATCGCTGCGTTCATTGCGAGCAGATTGGTCTGTGCTGCGATCTTTGAAATAACACCCACGATCGAGTTTACCTGCGCGGAGGAACGCTCGAGGTCCCGTACCGCGTGGACCGTCCTGTCGACCGCCGAAGTCCCCTCGGCCGCGACATGATGGAGATTGGATGCAACGGCGTTTGTCTTCGATGTCGTTTCGCTGACCGAATTAATGCTCGCTGCCATCTGGGTAATTGCGCTTGAGGTCTGCTCGACAGAGGACGCCTGTGAGTCGACATTGCCGGAAATTCTGTCAAGTGAATCGAGCATCGTCCGCAACGTACTCTCGGTCTGTCTGACGACCTCCATCTGACCTGAGGCGTGCGAATTGATCTGCGCAATCGACGCGACCATCTGCTCGGTTGCAGCGGCTGTGTCGGCAAGCACTGACCGAAGGACATCCGAGGATTTTGCGACCTGATCCCCCGCCTCCGCGAACTGTGAGAAGAGCTCGCGAAGCCCGTGGATGAATCGGTTTATCACATCCACGAGCTCACCGGTTTCGTCAAACTGCGTAATCACCAGCTGCTCAGTGAGATTCGCCTTGCCGTCGGTAATGCTGCGGATCTTGGACACCACAGCCCGCATCTGCTCCATCTGCGATCGTGACATCATGAGCTGGATAAACAGAGCGAGCAGCACGACAAACAGTACGATGAGGATGTAGATGAGTACCAGATTGCTCTCGGAAGCCCGCTGTGCTTTCGAAGGAATGGTTACCTGTGACACCGGTATCCCCAGTACCCCTGCAACTGCCGTCTTGTAGTCGGCTGTCGACTGTTCCACGCTCTTGTGTTCGACAGCAACCGATTCATAGACGTTTGAATACAGCAGGCCGGCGTTGCTGATTGACTGACTTACGCCGATCGCCATGAAGGTGACAAACAATGCGAGTGAGACCACCGTAAGCATATTCTTCCGGCCGTTGCTCGCTTCGCGGAGTGAGCCAAGACGATGTATCCGAAACAACGCCCTGGCCCGGGCGAGAATCAGCGTGTTTACCGTCACCTGCACGAGCGCGCAAACCATCGCTCCGGAGAGCGCAACGAGCAGCCGATCGATGCCACGGGTTGTCGCGAGTGCTGAAAGTTGAGTTGTCGCGAAGTAGTCTGCGCCGAAGCCGATCACGTTCACGCCGATGATGAGATACGGGCAGGAGACCAGAACGCGCAGCGCCGCCTTGTACGCACGTTCTCCTGGCCGCTTCCCCTGGTAAATTGCGTAAGCAACCCGGTGCAGCCGGCTCACGTACAGGAGAACGATGAGTGCTGCGACAATCCCTACCGGAAGCGATTCGAACACAACCAGGTGTGCGATGTAGCTCACAAACCGCATGATGTCGAATGCGTTGTACGCAAGACCATCAGAGAGGTTGAGAACAGCATGCTGCACAGTCAGGCTTATCATGATAAAGACAGCGGTGTTCAGCGCGACCTTCAATCTGAAAGCCGGGTACCCGGGATCGGCCGCAGGAGTCGATGCCACAATCGTGTTCATTATCCGACAATAGGTGAGCGCGGACGGGCAGTCAACCCCCTCCGCCTTCAGGCTGATGATCAGCCGGTACCGAAGCGGGAGAGCTCTTCATTGAGCCGCTCCCCGACATCACCGGCCTGCTCCGCGACATGGAGCACATTCTGCACAGCGTCCGATATTTCCCGTATTCCGCCCGCTATTTCGGTCATTCCGCTTCGCAGACCGGTCCGTACCTCGCGGATTCGATGCATGGTCTGGCGGATGGATGTGGCGTTTTCACTGATGTCGTTTGCTCCGGAGCTGACATTGGTGGAAACGCTGCGAAGCCCTGTCATCGCTTCGAG
>DATKUC010000285.1:0-2726 GCA_035530835.1 Spirochaetia bacterium | reverse complement strand
TGGCGGAGCAGAGTAATATCTCTGTCGGATAGCCCGGAGGTCTGCTTCCCCTCGATCTCCACTATTCCTGCGGTCGGTGTGTCGATGCACCCGATGAGATTCAATATGGTGGATTTGCCCGAACCCGAGGGGCCGGCAATTGATATGAAGTCGCCCTTCTCGATCGAAAAGGACACTCCCTTCACCGCGGGGACTTCGATCTTTCCGAGTGAATAGCTCTTGTGTACATCGGTCAGCTTCACGATGGCCATGGGTATCTCCTTCATGAAGAGGATACCGCCGCCATGTTACGGATGATTTACGCGGAGATTAACAATTCCCTAACGGACCGCCTCATTTCCCCGGTACCGTTTTTTCCTACAACTGCACACCGGGACGATGGACAGCGAATCGAAGAAGAATCCAGCTCAATACTCCGATGGCGGCGGCGAGAATGAACATTGCCCGGTAACTCACGGCACCGGCAAGCCACCCGCCAATCAGGGGTGCGACTGCACCTGCGACGCCGGGAATAGTATTGGCCAGCCCGATATAGGTAGCGCGACTCTCAGCGCTGGTAAACTCATAAACGATCGATGGGCCTGAAACAGAGGAGACCGCCGTTACGGTTCCGCGAAGGAAGAAGATGAGGAAAAACCACAACGGGGACGGGGCGATTATCGCGAGCAGGAGAGACAGGACACTCACCACCATCCCGATCTCCAGGCTCAGCTTATGCCCCTTGTGATCGGAGAGAAATCCGAAGAAGAGATTTGCGAGCGCCAGGCCGATTTGCAGCGCGATGGTGAATCCGCTTGCCTGCGCGTCCGGCAGATGCCAGGTTCTCACTGTGTAGACGACGAGAAATCCGGTAGCCATATTGCTCAATGCGAAGATAATCTGTGAGAGCAGGTAGAGCCGGAAGTTACGGTCTCTGCGCAGAACCTCCGGCAATGAGCGAAGATAGTTCAGCTGCGAGACAGCCGGCTTGCTGCTGTGCACCGCAGGCTCACGGGTCAGCGAGAGAAACATCCAGGAGAGTAGGATCAGGACCGCCGCAACTGAGAACGCAAGAACGTAGCCCTGTGGAAACGAGAATCGCTGGAGTATGAAGGGCAGGGCGATTGCGCCGAGGATGCCGGTGCCATTGCCGATGAAATTGGTGATACCGAAGAACCGTCCCCGCCTGTCGACCGGAATGATCTTTGCGATCATGTCCTGCCAGCCAACCAGAATTACTCCCGCTCCGAAACAGTGCCAGCCGTAGAGTGCGAGGAAGGCGACGAGCGCGACGATCGGTCTCCCGACTGCAAAGAAGTAAGCAACCGGAGCCATGAGCAGAATCGGCACCCGTTCAAGAAAGAAGCCAATGGTCACCGGGAAGAACTTCTTCCGGGGCGCGCGCTCTACGGCGTTTGCGACAAAGATCTGTGGCAACAGAACGCCCGCAGTTGCGAAGAACGGGATCAACCCAATAAGTATTGGACTCGCGGTGAAATGTCTGACATAGAGCGGAAGAATGACTGTCGTTGATATGAAACTCATCCCGAACCAGAAGCTCGCACCGTCCATGGTGTTTACCAGGAAGTTCCATCGGAAATTCCGATCAATCGTCTGCTGTACAGCCGCGCTGTCAGCACGTTCTTCGGCCATAATCTGAGGACCTCTCCAACCTGAGATATGTCTATTCCGGCGATTTTCAACGAACGGCAAATAGTAGCACGGAATTGCGTGAACCGGGAAAAAATCGAGGTGACTATGCGAAGAATCCTCGCTCGAGTGCTTCGTCGATCAATTTCTTCACAACCTCCCACAGTCTCTGTGACCCTTCGGCAATATGGTTGTTCCGTTCAACTACCATTTCGTGTTCAACACCGTTTTCCTTCCAGGTCGAACCGCGATTGACGAAGTTCTGCAGAAGAGGCTCAAGCCGATCGAGAACGGATGCGAACTTTGACTCGCTGGTTGCTCTCTCCTCAAACTCATCCCATAACGACTTGAACTCATCTCTCTGGTCCTCTGGCAGAAGTCCGAAAATCCGCTCGGCGGCCACTGCTTCCCGGTCGTGCGCGGCTGCACGTTCCCGCGAATAGAGGAATGTGTCGCCGGCATCGATCTCGACGACATCGTGAAGCAGAAGCATCTTCAGAACCTTTTCGACGTCAATGTCGACGTTCGAATACTCTTTCAGCACCAATGCCATCACACAGATTGTCCATGAGTGCTCCGCGTCGTTTTCGTACCGGCTACCATCAAACAGACGCGATTTGCGAAAGATGGATTTTATCCGGTCGAGTTCAATTATGAACTCAAACTGGCGCTTGAGCCGTCTATTGTCCAGAAAATCCATAGTTGCTCCTGATTCGTCGGGACTGGACCGCATTCACCTGCTCACTTCTGCAACATACAAACCGCGGCCGGTGGCGCCGTCTTCAATGAGTCGCGCCGATAGACCACACGTTCTAAAAGCATCAAGCATCTGAGCTTCACTGAAGAGTCCCATTCTGTGTGTCTCAACGATGTGTTCAGTGCCGGATGACGTGCCGATGAGGTAGTGGAAATCGAAACTGGATATGGCACCTTCTACCTTCATCGTGTTCATCCTGACGAGTTTCATATCCGCATCTTCGACGACCAGCATGGCGACTCTTCCTGACTGCAGGAAGCCGGGGGGGAACCACGGTTCTACGAGCAGGAGGCCACCGGGTGCAACATGCATCGCCATATTTCCGATTGCCTCATCGAGC
>DATKUC010000284.1:0-4806 GCA_035530835.1 Spirochaetia bacterium | reverse complement strand
CATGATGATCATGCCGCCTGAGCCCATGATTGAGCCGAGCTCCTGCAGGTGTTCATAATCGATGGGAGTATCAAGATACTCCGCCGGGATCATGCCGCCCGAAGGACCGCCGGTCTGCGCCGCCTTGAACTTCTTCCCGTTCGGAATGCCGCCTCCGATATTGAAGATGATGTCCCGAAGTGTGGTTCCCATCGGTACCTCGACAAGACCGGAATTGGTGATCTTCCCGGTGAGTGCGAACACCTTGGTGCCCTTGCTCTTGTCCGTGCCGATCCTGCTGAACCAGGTACCACCACGGGTAATGATGACCGGGATGTTTGCCCACGTCTCCACGTTGTTGATGACTGTGGGTTTCTTCCAGAGACCCTTCACCGCCGGGAATGGCGGTCTGGGTTTCGGCATGCCGCGTTCACCTTCGACCGAAGCAAGCAGTGCTGTCTCCTCTCCGCAGACAAACGCACCTGCGCCGAGTCTGAGCTCGATATCGAAGTCAAAACCGCTTCCGAGGATGTTGGTGCCGAGCAGTCCCAGCTCCTTCGCCTGCTTGATTGCCACCTCGAGGCGGTGGATGGCGAGCGGATATTCGGCTCGGATGTAGATGATTCCCTGATGGGCTCCGACCGTGTGGCCGCATATCATCATCCCCTCAAGCACGCTGTGCGGATCGCCCTCGAGGACGCTTCGATCCATATAGGCACCGGGGTCTCCCTCGTCTGCGTTACACACGACGTACTTCGGATCATCCTTCACCTGGCGCGAGAACGACCACTTCATGTGTGTGGGGAATCCTGCGCCGCCGCGTCCGCGCAGGCCGGCCGTTTTCAGTTCGGAAATCACGTCGTCAGGTGTCATTTCAAACAACACCTTCTCGAGCGCCTTGTATCCATCGCGGGCTATGTACTCGCCGACGTTTTCGGGATTAATCGCGCCGCAGTTTCGCAGTACGATGCGGAACTGCTTCTGATAGAAGGAGACATCCTCGACGCGAGCGTGGGTGTGGCTTTCAGAGTCCTTGTACCGCAGCCGCTCGACGACGCGCCCTTTTACGATGTGCTCGCTCACGAGCTCCGCGACATCTTCAGGCTTCACATCAACATAGAACGCCTCTTCAGGCAGAATCTTGACGATGGGACCGCGCTCGCAGAAGCCAAAGCACCCGGTCTTTACGACCTGTACGTCCCCGGTGAGACCGCGTGTCTCGGTCTCCCTGACCAGATTCTTGTAGATCTCGTCCGCCCTGTTGGATACGCAACCTGTGCCGCCGCACACCAGGATGTAGTTCTTATATGCCATGATCTCCTCCGGTCCTCAGCGCTTCTGGGTATCGACAATGTCCGCCGCCGGACGGTCGTATATGTGGTCTTCGAGGAGCACCTTGCCAATGATGTGTTTCTGGACAATCTGTCTGGCCACCGCCGCGTCCACCCGACCGTAGATGACGGTGGGCATATCCGACATGACGACTTCGACTGTCGGTTCGGCAAAATCGAGGCCGAGACTGCCCGTCTGGCGTACCGCCACATTGGTGAGACCCCGTTCGTCGAGTTCCGCAACAAAGGCGGAAAGCGTCTCCTTTGCACCTGCTGCGATTCCGCTCGTCCCCATACCGACGATGATCTGAACGGTCTTGTGTTCCGGATCGCGCATGTCCATCTCCCGTTTCTTCTCGGCGCGGAACTTCTTCAGATCGTCAAGTGTCATCTTTGCCATTTTTCGTCCTCCTCACAGTCGACAAGGCTCTCTTCCTGGGACGCGATATATCGGCGAAGCAGAGCTCGGCTTCCGGCACTTCGCAGTTCGCCAAGTGCGCAGACAAGTTCGCTGCGCCGCACCGTGTATTCACACTCGTCCGGCTCATGCGCGCTCTGCAGTTCGCGTCGTCCCCGGACGCGATGCACCACCATTTCAAAATCTCCATCAAAGCTCAGCGCCTGGGCAATGGCATCGATCAGGTTCCCTTCGGGTGGGGTATCGATGTGATCCCGCATGAAGGCAAAATCGACCGTGGTTCCAATTCCCTTGCGGGAATCGATCTGCCAGCGCCCGCCTGTCTGCTCGAGCACCTGAATCAGGAACGGTATTCCAAGTCCAACTGACCGCTCAGGGTGCTTGCTTCGATCGTTTGCAAACGGATCCTTTGCCCGGTCGATCTGCGCGCTGTCCATTCCGCATCCGGTGTCGCTGATCTTCACTTCAAACTGCCGGGCGTCATCCCGGATCGTGAGCTCAACGAGTCCGGCTCCCGCCTGAACCGCATTGTGTGCGATGTCGAGCAGGTAGTCGCTGATTGCGTAGAGCACTCGCTTCGATCCGCTCAGGCGTTCGGCTCAGTCCCGTTGCCCCGGTGCTTCGCGAGGATCTCCGGCAGCCGCGCTTTGGACACCTTCCCGTAGACCTCGCCGTTCACCGTGATCACCGGAGCAAGTCCGCAGCAGCCGACGCATCGAACCGATTCTATGGAAAACTCGCCATCATCGGTGACCGAGTTCACGCTGATCCCGAGCAGCGACTCGAGTTCATCGAGTACGTCCTCGTTACCCTTCAGATAGCAGGCGGTGCCCATGCAGACCTGCACCTGATTCCTGCCGGGCGCCTTCAGCTTGAAGAAGTGGTAGAAAGTTATGACGCCGTAGATTTTCGCCAGCGGCACATCCATGACCTGTGACAGTCGGATGGCGACCTGACGCGGAATGAAGCCGAACTCTTCCTGGGTGCGGTGGAGAATCATGATCAGATTACCCGGTTTGTTGCGCCACTCATCGATGTACTCAACGAGACTTACCGGTAGTTCGACCGGTTCCTTTGTTTCCAACGGCATGGTTCCTCCCCTGGCGGGCGCTGCCGCCCAATCCGCGACATCGCGCAGCCGGCTCGAAGCTGGCTCCCGGAACGTCGGGTGGACTGCAGCAATAGCAACTGCAGTGACTCTCAATAACATCGCTTGTTGTTTAATAGCAGTATATCGATCCGTTATAAGTTATTCAATAGCGTCTATTGCAATTCGTTGAGATTTTATTTAGGATTGAATCGTGAATAATGTGAAAGACTTCACAACACTTGACGCAGCTACGAGCCGCGTCACGATCATGAGGTTGACGCGCTACCTGCGAGTTCTTCAGAAGCTCAAGGCTGTCGGCATCGTCAATGTGTTTTCGAACAATCTGGGGGATGCGCTTGCGGTGACTCCCGCTATTGTCCGAAAGGATTTCTCGCTGCTCGGCATAACCGGGAACAAGCGCGGCGGCTACAACATCGATACGCTGATCGGTGAGCTGCGCCGCCTGCTCGGCAAGGAGAGCACTCAGAAAGTCGTGCTTGTCGGCTGCGGAAGAATCGGCAGCGCGTTGCTCGAATACAAAGAGTTTGCCAAGGACGGAATGGAAATTGTTGCGGCGTTCGACAGTGATCCGAACAAGGTAAACCCTGAAGGTCGCATTCCGATCCTTCCGATGGAGAGACTTTCCGGGTTCGCCGCCGAGCAGGAAATACAGGTCGGAATCATCACCGTGCCTGAGGCGAGCGCTCTCTCGGTGTTCGAGCAGATGATCCAGGCAGGCATTTCCGGGTTCCTGAACTTCACTCCGGTCGAGCTCAAGTGCGCCGGTAGATGCCAGTTCGAGCAGTGCCCGTACAAGTGCACTGTTCAGAACGTCAACATCAGTCTCGAACTTGAAAGCCTGTTCTATCTGGTTCATCTGAAGCGGACGGACCCGGCACCGTGAATCCGCTCCCGATCAGCGCCGACAGTTCTCCCTCCTACATGCTCGAGCTGCTTTTCCGGTTGAAGATCCGCGACGCGATGACCACGCACCTGGTCACTGCACAGCGGCAGGATTCCCTGCGCACCGTGCAGGAACTCATGAAGCAGAATGCGATCACCGGTGTGCCGATCGTCGACGGCAAGCGGCTGCTTGGGTTGATCAGCGTCGATGACGTCATCCGTGCGCTTGACGACGGGTATATCGACGAGAAAGTTGGTCCGCGCATGACGCGCAATCTGATTGTGCTCGAGGACGACATGCCGCTCTCATTTGGCATCTCCTACATGGAAAAGTATCGATTCGGGAGATTTCCGGTACTCAACAAAGGGAAGGAACTCATCGGCATCATTACGAGCAGAGATATTATCGTGGCGCTCCTGCTTGAGATAAACCGCGAGATGGAGAAGCTCGAGCAACAGAATCTGCCGAATCCTGAAGTTACGAAGGGAAGAACACGGAAGGTGTTCCAGACGCGGAAGTTCGATTTCGAGAACGCCGGCAAGGCTTCTTCGGCAATCAAGAGGATTCTGAAGGACAAGAACGTCGACGCCACAGTGACGCGACGAATAGCGACGGCGGCCTACGAGCTTGAGATGAACCAGGTGGTGCATTCCACCGGAGGAAGACTCTCCTTTGCGCTCGACAGCGATCGCGCTGAGGTGGTGGCAACCGACTCGGGCCCGGGGATCGAAGACGTGGAACTTGCCATGAAGGAGGGCTACTCCACAGCGACCGAATGGATCAGATCGCTCGGATTCGGGGCAGGTATGGGTCTCGCAAACTCGAAACGGGTGTCCGATGAGTTCTCGATCGAGTCTGAACCGGGTGTGGGCACAACCGTGCGAAGTATTGTCTACCTGAAGGGGAAAACGGATGAAAATCAGTGAAATGAATCAGTTCATGAACCTGGAATGCATCCAGAGCGTTTACGATGATGCAACTGTAGCCTCGGCGTACACATCTGATCTTCTCAGCGATGTCATGGCCAACGCCCGTGAGCATTCGGTACTGATAACCATCCAGGCGCACAAAAATACGATCGCAG
>DATKUC010000283.1:0-7920 GCA_035530835.1 Spirochaetia bacterium | reverse complement strand
CGCGACCGACCGGGAATCCACATGCCGGATGTGATTGAGGGAGCCATCCGGGCGGTATTCGTAGATCGAAATCTCTGAGGTCAATTCTTTCACGACGTAGCAGACGCTGCCGTTTGGGTGGAAGGCAAGATGCCGCGGCCCGGAGCCGGGGCGCGTACCGACCAGTTGTGTTTGATGAAGCGTGCCGTGGTCCGCATCGAATGCGTATACATGCAGATGATCGGTTCCCAGATTTGCGGCAATAAGGTGCTTGTGATCCGGCGTGAAGTTCACCGAATGTGCGTGCGGGGATTCCTGACGGGAGGGGTGAACGCTGTTGCCTCGGTGTTCGATGACTTCGCGTTTCTCGCCGAGTAAACCGTCGGTGCGAATTGCTGTGACCGATATGGTTCCGCTCACATAATTGGCAGCGACAAGGTAACGACCGCTCGGATCAACGGCAACATGGCATGGACCGGATCCGCCGCTTCCGACAACGTTGAGGAGTTCGAGTCTGCGACCTGCGTCGCGAACCGCGAAAGAGGCGAGAGCCCCTTCAGTTCCACCTGCATAGTTGTCGATTTCAAGCGCTGCAAAGAGCAGATCTCCGTTCGGATTCAGGGCGAGAAACGTCGGGTTCGGAACCGGGACAGAGTCCGAGACGTGGGAGATGCGGCCTTCCGTCATATCCAGTTCGATTATTCGTATGCCGTCAGAACCGTGACCGGTATAGGTGCCAATGTAGGTTACAAGTTTTTGCGCGGTCACGGTTCCTCCGTACTGAAGTCTTTTGTGGCGATCTTACGCGGTCGCTATTTCACCGCGGGCCATGAGAACCTTGCCGGTACGAACGAGTTCACGAACACCGTAGGGGGCAAGAATCACCTTTACGTTCTCGATCTTTTCGGTTTCCCCGACAACCTGGAACGTGATGCTGTTCTCACTCAGATCAACCATCTCGCACCCAAGTGCGAGTGCGAGTTGAAGGACTTCAGTTCGTCGATCCTGTCCGCACTGGATTTTCATCAGCACCAGCTCCCGCTGAATGATGTCCTCTCCGGTTCTGTCTGAAGCGTGAACAACGTCGATCAGCTTGTTCAGCTGAAGGAGTATCTGGTCGAGGACCTTCTTGTCTCCGGATGCGACAATGTTCATCGTCGAGAAGTTCGGATCATTGGACTCCGAGACGACCAGACTGTCGATGTTGTATCCGCGGCGGGCGAACACCAGCGCAATCCGTATCAGCACGCCCGGTTTGTTCGCGACATAGAGGCTGATAGTATGCCGATGCGGTGAGATAGCCGCGGTTCCGTTATCGTTTGCGTTATCGGGCGCAGCTGCCTGATTCTTTGCGGCCGCGGTACTTCGGGATCCGTTTTTTGACGGCTCAACTGCTGTCCGTCCGTTACCATTCGTGTTCATTGATTTGCTCCTGTTCACGTGCTGCCCACGGGCTTGGCCATTTTCACCTTCGGTGCCTCAAGAATCATGGCGGAAAGTGCCGCGCCCGCCGGAATCATCGGGAACACGTTATCTTCCTTCTCCACCTCGACGTCAATGACGCACGGACCATCCTTATAGGCGAGCGCGGCGGCCATAATGCGCCTGACGTCCGCGCTCCTGCGGACGCGAAGTCCCTTCGCGCCATATGCCTCGGCAAGCTTTACGAAGTCCGGATTGCCCTCAAGGTCGACACCGGAGAGACGGTTATCGTAGAAGAGACTCTGCCACTGCCGTACCATTCCGAGGTAGCGATTGTTGATGATGAGGATCTTGATGGGAAGCTTGTGAATGACCGCGGTAGCGAGTTCGCTAAGGGTCATCTGGAAGCCACCGTCTCCCACCACAGCAATGACCGTCTTGTCGGGACACGCGAACTGGGCACCGATGGCAGCGGGAAATCCAAAACCCATGGTTCCGGCGCCGCCGGAGCTGATCCAGTGGAACCGGTGATCGGTCAGATAGTACTGGGCGGCCCACATCTGGTGCTGGCCGACATCGGTTGTCACGATTGCCTTACCTTCGGACTGGCGATAGATCTCGTCGATCGCGTGCTGCGCGGTGAGCTTTCCCGTTTTCCGGTACTTGAGCGGATAGAGCCGCTTCCACCGTTCGATCTGTTTGACCCACTCCGCAGTATCGCCTTTCGCGGTGATTCCACTGAGCGATTCGACCACGTGCCGGGCATCCCCGATAATGGCGATGTCGACCTGAATCATCTTGTTGATCTCTGCGGGATCAATATCGATATGAATCTTCTTTGCGTCCTTGCAGAAGACATCGGCTTTGCCGATGATGCGGTCATCCCAGCGCGATCCAATCGACATGATAAGGTCACACCCGTCTACCGCCATGTTGGCATAGGCCGTCCCATGCATGCCGAGCATACCAAGACTCAACTTGTGCGTCTCAGGAAAGCAGCCCTTGCCGAGCAGGGTATTTGTGACCGGTATCTGCAGCTTTTCGGCGAGGTAAGTTATTGCCTTTGTTGCACCGGATATTACCGCGCCGTGTCCGACGAGCAGTACCGGCCGTTTCGCTTTCTCGATGAGGCGGGCAGCCTCTTCTATACTCGCCGGTTCGCCGTCGAGCGGAACCGAATAGCCGGGAAGATGCATCTCTTCAGTAAAGTCGGGTTCAATGAGTGTGGTTGCGACATCCTTCGGCACGTCAATCAGCACCGGTCCCGGTCTTCCCGTCTGTGAAAGGTAGAACGCTTCTCTGACTATGCGGGCGGTGTCCTGTGCATTCTTGATGAGATAGGAGTGCTTTACGACCGGATAGGATATTCCGGTAACATCGGCTTCCTGAAATCCATCCATACCCAGCATGGGGGTAATCGCCTGACCGGTGATAATTACCATCGGCACAGAGTCCATGTGAGCGGTGAGGATTCCGGTGATCGTATTGGTCGCACCAGGTCCCGAAGTCACCAGTACGACTGCAGGTTTCCCCGTTGCCCGGGCGTAACCATCCGCCATATGTGTAGCTCCCTGTTCATGTCTGGTGAGGATGAGCTTGATGGGGGAATCGACGAGCGCGTCAAAAATCGGTATTGCCGCTCCACCCGGGAGTCCAAAAATGTATTCGACACCCTGCTGCTGGATAACATCTACAAGCACCTGTGCAGCAGTACGTTCTGTCTTGGTCATCTATCTTCCTCCCTCGGATCTTCGATATCGTTATGAATATTACGCGCATGCGGACGTATGTGTCAATATATTGCACGAAATAATCGTGACAATATTGTCATATTCACTCAAAAAATCGGAAAGTGACCGTCCAGAATGGCGATTTCAGAATAGTTTTGCATCGCGATATGAAAAACGGTCGATAGAGAATTGCATTTCGATGAGACATTTCACAATCTCAAAAGCAACTGAATAAATTGACGATGCATTAGTCCAAATACGAGTATTCGTTCGTTTTGTCTCCAAACGCTGGCGTTATTTAGGACCAAATCGCCACATGTTCATTGTTTTGAGTAGAGATATCTACGCTATTACGGTAAAAACCCATTCTTCTCTGCCGAAAATGTCACAATATTCCTGGAATTTGAGCCTATTCTGGTTCCAGTATCCGTCCTGTCGATTCGGAACGATGCACTCCATGAAAAACTCAGACCGGTAACCCGGTCCGCCGGTTGCACTGTCGCCGATTATTTGGGAAACTTGCGGGTGACGTCGGGGTACGGAAACATGACACATTCAATTATTGACTTTCTTGGATCACAGAGACAGCATATTTCGAGAGTACTCTCGTCGTTTGCCGATACCAAAGCGGCTGAGCTTGCGCTGGTCAACCAGTGGGGACAGGATGTACTTGATCGGCTGATCGAGTTTACCTCCCGCGGCAAGATGATTCGCGGCGCGCTCGTAGTGCTCGGTGACTCGCTTGTCGGTGACAGCTCTATGGAACCGCCGCGGAACGACGTACTTCGCGCCGCAGCGGCACTTGAGCTCGTTCAGTCGTTCCTGCTCATCCACGACGATATCATGGACCAGGACTTTACTCGCCGTGGAAAGCCTTCGATTTTTGCGCAGTATGCCGAGATTCCACGAATGAAAACTGATGGTCGGTTCACGCCTGAGGATGCCGAAAACGGTGAGCTCAGCCGGCGTTTCGGAGAGGCGATGGGAATTTGTGCAGGTGATATTGCCATGCTCCTCGCGTTCGAACTTCTGGCGGGACTGGAGACCGACGCTCCGACTCAAGCGGCTATCCTCGGCATGTGCGCGCGCGAGATAGGATGGGTTGGCGTTGCGCAGATGAATGACGTCTACCATGGTTCAACGTCCCATCCTGCCGCCGAGGAGGAGATTCTCAATCTCTATCGATACAAGACCGGTAGATACACGTTTTCGCTGCCGCTGCTCGTCGGATCGACGCTTTGCGGTCTGGAGGAGGCGGACCGAATGAAACTCTCCTCATTCGGCGAACATCTGGGTACGCTTTTTCAGATCAAGGATGATGACCTGGGAATATGGGGGGACGAGGTTGAGACGGGTAAACCGGTCGGTTCGGATATCGCGGCGGACAAGCAGACGCTGCACCGGCTCTACCTGCTGCAGAGCCTGAACGACTCCGAACGCGCACGGGTGAAAGGTTTGTTCGGTACCGAAGGGGGCGGTGTTGTATCTGAGATTCGCGAGCTTCTCTCCGCCAACGGTGTTCAGGAACGAATTTCCGGCATCGTAAGGCAACACGCGGAAGTTGCGCGCGATCTTGTCCGTTCCCTGAACAGCGTCAACGCGAGGGGGAAAGAGCTGCTTACTGACCTTGTGGAGTACAATCTGACGCGACGCGCCTGAACTCTATCGAAGTCGCGACGAGAGGTCTGCCTGCGCCGGCGTTGTGGCAAGATCGAGAAAGAGTCGATGCAACCGGTTATCTCCGGTAAGTTCGGGGTGGAAGGTCGCCGCAAGCATCGCTCCCTGGCGTACGACAACGGGGCTCCCTTCGAAGTTGACGACGACCTCGACGTCCGCTCCTATTTCGGTAATGATGGGCGCTCGGATGAACACTGCGCGCATTGGCTCGCCCGTCATGCCGTCTATCTGGAGATCGGCCTCAAAGCTTTCGATCTGTCGCCCGTATGCATTTCGCGCCACGCGGATGTTCATTACTCCGATGCGGTCCTGGCTGCTCCCCTCGATCTCTTTTGCCAGCAGAATGGCACCGGCGCAGGTGCCGAAAACCGGCATACCTGCTTCGATGCGTGCGCGCAGCGGTTCCATCATACCGAACCGGACCAGGAGCTTGCCGATCGTTGTGCTTTCGCCGCCCGGAAGAACGAGAGCGCCGACTTCCTCGAGTTCATTCGCACTCCGGATGTAGCGGACATCTGCTCCCATAGAGAGCAACAGCTCGTAATGGCGCTGAAAATCACCCTGAAAAGCGAGAACGCCAATCTTCATGTCGTTATGCGCCTACCAGCCACGAACCGCGAGCCGACTTTCCTGGTTCATGTCGGATGTGCTGATACTCTTCATCGGTTCACCGAGGTCCATCGAAATCTGAACGAGTTTGTCCGGATCGTTGAAGTAGGCGACCCCTTCAACTATGGCTTTTGCCCGCTTTGCCGGATTATCGGATTTGAAAATACCTGAACCGACGAATACCGCTTCAGCTCCAAGCTGTACCATGAGTGCTGCGTCCGCAGGAGTGGCCACACCACCTGCCGAAAAGTTGGGAACCGGCAGTTTTCCTGTCTTGGCTATCTCGACGACCAGATCGTAGGGAGCTCCGAGCTCCTTCGCCTCAGTCATGAGCTCCTCAAAGGGAAGGCTCTGCAGGCGGCGAATACCGTCTATGACAGCTCTCATGTGTCGTACCGCTTCGACAATGTCACCGGTACCTGCTTCGCCCTTCGTGCGGATCATTGCTGCGCCTTCCCCGATTCTGCGAAGTGCTTCACCAAGGTCCCGACACCCGCAAACAAACGGAACGCGAAACTCATTCTTGTTGACATGGAACTTGTTGTCCGCGGGGGTAAGAACTTCGCTTTCATCAATAAAGTCAACACCGAGCGCCTGAAGGATCTGCGCCTCGACAAAATGGCCAATACGACACTTCGCCATTACCGGAATGGTTACGGACTTCTGTATTTCCTGAATCATTTTCGGGTCCGACATCCGCGCCACACCACCGTGCGCCCTGATATCGGCGGGAACGCGCTCCAGCGCCATAACTGCCTGCGCCCCTGCGTCTTGCGCTATTTTTGCCTGTTCGGCATCGATCACGTCCATGATGACGCCGCCCTTCAACATCTCGGCGAGTCCAACCTTAGTCCTCCAGGTAGACTTCTGCCGCTCCGACCACAATTGTTCGCTCATGCAAAAATCGTACTCAGAACGGCATCCGTCGTCAATAGAAGTGATGCTATGACCGCGCACTGCCGATCGTTCACAGAGCGGGCCCGGCATGATAGAGTGCACTCAATATGGATAATCTGATCGGAGAACGCGTCCGGATGGTGCGCGACTCAATTCGGGAGGCCGCAGTCAACTGCGGGCGGGATCCCGCGACCGTTACTCTGATGGCGGTAACTAAGTTTCACCCGATGGAAGCGGTGCGCGATGCGATAGATGCCGGGATCACCTGTTTCGGAGAGAACCGCGTTCAGGAAGCTCGCGACAAATTTGAGGGGCGTTCCGATCGGATCGAGCTGCACCTGATTGGTCATCTGCAACGAAATAAGGCGAAAATCGCGGCGTCAATCTTTGACTGGGTCCAGTCAATCGACCGGGCGGAGACCGCGCGAGCGCTCGACACGTCACTCGAACAGAACGGACGCGATATGGATATCCTCATTGAAGTGAACACTTCCGGCGAGGAGAGCAAGAGCGGCCTCCGGTCGGACGACGAACTATTTAAGGTCGTGGACGATATCGGAGTGCTGAAGCGGCTCAGAGTTCGCGGGCTGATGACAATTGCGCCGTTTACGAAAGAGGAGAAACCGATTCGCACTTCATTTTCCCGACTCAGGCTATTGTTCGAACAACTCCGTCGGCGCTACCCGGAGCTCCCGCTTGATACACTTTCGATGGGAATGAGTAACGATTTCCGGATCGCGATCGAAGAGGGATCGAACCTCGTCCGGATTGGAACTGCGATTTTCGGGGAGCGAAGCGTGTGAGGGCACGATCGGTTCGCGCAGCAGCGCTGCCAGCCGCGCTTCTCCTTGCCTTCGCATCGGCTCATCTTTTTGCGGACTCTACCGCTTCACAGACTTCGCCAAACAGCGTCACCACTGCATCGCCCACGACTGCGGCCCCCGGCACGACCACGACACCCGCTGCAACCACCACACCTACCTTGCAGCCGGTACCCTACGGACCGAATGAGTTCCCGTTGTGGGCGCAGGACCTCAGACGCGCCGAGGTCGTCACTGTCGGAGTATTTCCGTTCGCTCTCGTGTATACCGGCCTCATTTACAATCTTGGCCGTTACGTGTCTCTCGCTGTTTCCGGGGACCCGCTGGCTCCCAACTATCTTCCCTGGAACAACCCGCCGCTGAGCGAGAATGAAAAGGTCGGCATCGTGCTGGGAAGCATTGGAGTTGCGGTGGTAGTAGGAATCATCGATTTCGCAATCAACAGCTCCGAGCGACGGGCTGCCGAGGAGCGTCGCCAGGCCCAGGAAGCGGCCGCAAAGGCGGCGGGTTTGCAGTCCGCCGATCCAGCCGCGACACAGCCTGGTTCGGCGGCGCCCGCAACAGTTGCGCCCGCGCACGGGCCCGGACTATGAACGAGATCTCCGCGATCGTGGACGAAGGGCACCATGGCCTGAGGGTCGACCGGTATGTGTCGGACGTTCTCGGCGTATGCAGCCGGAGTCAGCTCAAGCAGCGTGAAGTCGAAGTCTCCATCAACGGAAAGCCCGCGAAACTATCGCGGCAGGTCAAGGGTGGCGATTCGCTCACCGTCAGGTATTCGCCAC
>DATKUC010000282.1:0-2872 GCA_035530835.1 Spirochaetia bacterium | reverse complement strand
GTCTCCCCCGATGACGCGAGCCTCTATCAGCTCATGATCGATACATCGATCCTGCGAACCGAGGATGCGGTGAAGACGGTGATCGCTGCGCTCGAGTCACCACGGGGAATGTGAGCTTTCTGCCGCGCGCATGAATTGACGCCTGACTCATCGGCAAGCGCTACGTCACCGGGGAGTCCGCGTCCGCGTCAGCTGCCGGCAAGTAGATCGAAAAGACTGTGCCCGACCCGGGCTCACTCGCGACCTGGATCCAGCCTCCATGTTGTTTCACGACGCCGTACACCACCGCAAGTCCGAGTCCGGTTCCATGGCCGACACTCTTCGTGGTGAAGAACGGCTCGAAGATCTGATCCACCGTCTCTTTGTTCATGCCGGTGCCGGTATCCGCAATGGTCAGAACAACGCAGGGGCCGGGGCGTTCCTCGGCGCAATGCGGCCGTGTCGGATCATTCACCTCGATGTTGTCGGTCCGGATCGTGAGGATTCCACCGTTCGGCATCGCATCGCGCGCATTTACTGCGATGTTCATGACGAGCTGCTCGATGCTCCCCTGATCACCCAGGATCTCCCGCACGTTTGGGGCGAGCTTCAGCCGGGTTTCGATTGTCTCCCCGATCAGGCGCTCGAGAAGTCGACTCATGTTTTCAACAACCCGATTCACATTCAGGTTTGCGAACTTCAGATGACGCTTTCGGCTGAAAATGAGCAACTGCTGCGTGAGACTTGCGGCGCGGTGAGCGGTGTGCTGGATCTCGCGCAGGTGCTGGTGGACGGGAGATGAATCCTCGACCGCAAGCAGCGCGAGGCCGCAGTACCCGAGCATCACGGTGAGCAGATTGTTGAAGTCGTGGGCGATGCCGCCGGCCAGGAGGCCGATGGTCTCCATCTTCTGCGCCTGCGCCAGCTGTTCCTGCATTCGCACACGCTCGGTCTCGACTGCACGATGCGGGCGCAGATCCCGCAGGATCGCGACAGCCGGTCGAATTGCGGTTGCGGTTCCCGGAAGCAGGGAAACCGTGGCCTCTATCGGCACGCGCAATCCGTCGCTATCCTGAATGTCCGTCTCCACGGTCAAGTTGCCGTCGGATTCGGAGAGATTCCTGCTTCGCTCAACGACACGTCCGAGGAGATCCCGCGGAATGAACCGGAGGATTGAGACTCCCGCCAGCCCTTCAATCGTGTCTGAACCGACAAGCTGCAAAGCTGCGCTATTTGCGAGGCTCACCTGCAGATTCTCATCGATCAATACGATACCGTTCGGGGAGCTCTCAAAAAGCGCGCGATAGCGGGACTCGCTTTGCGCGAGCCGGTGCATCATGAGCTGTCGCTCACCGACGTTTGCCTCGATCATAGTCGCCATGTCGTCGATCGCGCGCGAGAGCCTGCCGAACTCCCCTGCGCGATACTTGAGCCGGGTACGGGACGCGAGCTCACCGCTTCCAATGGAATCGGTCGTACGCAAAATGTCCTCGGTAGGCCGCACAACTGTGATTTCTCCGATGACGAGACCTCCGACAAGGAGAAGAACCGTTACGGCAATCAGAAGGAGGCTGTTGTGCAGGAAGAGCGACTCTGCCGCGGTATAGATGAGGTCTGACGGAACGCCGATGAGGATCGTAACGGGCCCGGCATATTCGGCATGTGACAGCTTCCGGTAGAACCAGTAACGGCGAACTCCGTCGGGAACTGAGGATCTGAGGTAGTGGCGCGACGTGCTGCCCACTTCGCTCGGTATCAGCCAGGGCGATGGATCACCTTGACCCGCGAACTTGCCGGGGCCCGAGGAGATGATCACCCCAGCCTGATCGACGACCGCATATCGGGTCCCCGCGGGAAAGAGTGCGAGTGCCTGACTCCAGGTTGACCCGAGAGATGCCGCGTCAATCAGAACAAACGCGATGCTCGCGACTCTGCCATACTGGTCCTTGACCGACAGACCAAGCGCCAGGGAGCGCTTCCCGGTCGCCGAATCAAACCGTGTCCTGTCGCCCATGACAATTCCGGCCCCGAAGATGGCACGATCGAGGAACTGGCTGTCGAAGGCAGCCGTCCCGGGAGCAAATGGGTGAGCGATAGATGCGACATGTCCGTCCGGATAGAGGATTCCGGCATTCTCCACATGGGGCGACAATGCTCCAATTTGCCGGTAGAGGGAGTTCAGGTCCTTTTCGGTACCTGATGATTGAAGCCGGGCCAGAGCGCCGAGCATCTTCTCCGCGCCGTCGAGTATCTGGTCTTTCTCGCGGGTCAGCAGCATGTCGGCTACCGTAACGCGGCGAAACATCTCCTGCCGGGTATCGTGCTTCACCTGCAGATCGGTAAGAAGGATTATTGCGAAGAACGGCAACGAGCAGAGAAGGATGGTCGCTACAAAACGAACATGAAAGGATGAGATTGATTGCAGTTTCGGGTTCACTCTATTTCTTGATCTCCGGAGTAGAGGGGAATTCGGATGGAAAAGGAGGCGCCTCTGCCGGGGGCCGTCCGGACTGAAACCTCGCCACCGTGCGCCCGGACAATGCCGCGGACAATTGCCAGGCCCAGACCGTAGCCGTACGCACTGCTCGGCGGACGCGACAAACGGTGAAACAGATTGGGTTCAAGCTCAGGAGGAATACCGGGGCCGTTGTCGTTCACTTCAAGAACCGCCTGACCCTCGGCTTTGTAGGTGTTCACATCGATTCGCGCACCACGCGAACAGTACCGGATGGCATTATCGATAAGATTGGATGCGGCAATTCGAATGCTGTCGACATCGATCATGACCGGCAGATCCTGGGTTCCGTTATATGTCAGAACTATTGACTTGGCGTCCGCAAGGTAGGCGAACGACTCCGCAAGATCTTCGATGAGGTAGCCGAGGTTGGTCCGG
>DATKUC010000281.1:0-7352 GCA_035530835.1 Spirochaetia bacterium | reverse complement strand
AGCAACCTGACGTTCGATTTCGATCGGCATCTGGTCGCGTCCGCCGAGGTTCGCGTTCAGGCCGGCTGAAACCATTTCCGCGAGCATGCCCACCGGCGTCCCTCCGCCCTGGACCCATCCCATGAACCCCGGATGCACGTTGCCGGCAGAGTATGGCAGGATCGTATCCATGAATGCCTGGTGAACTGAAGCAAGATCGGACGGTTGGTGGGGGAGTTTCTCCCGTGTGGCTTTTCGGGCGATTTCGGGAATAGGCTGCCACACGGGCCGCTCGCGAATGTTCTCGATATAGTCGAACATATCGTCGAGCATCCTGTGTCCTTCGGCCCGAAGATCCGACCAGTCGGACGGATCAAGCGATTCGTTTTCGATAATAGACTGCACCCTCTTTCTTGAATCCACTGCTGGAGATTCCCTCCGTGGGAATACTCACTTTATCGGCAGGGCTTCACTATACCTTACCAACTGCCATGCGGCGGACCCTGAACAATCTTACCACGGCTTCCCGAGGTTCGTCCAAAGGGACTGCCTAGATATCAAAGACACGCAGTGGATTCAGATTGGTGTGGTAATCGAAGGTGTCGATCTTCTCTTTGCGTTTCAGATAGCCGACTATCAGGTAGGTCAGAGGAGTTGCGGCAATCTCGTAGATGACTTTGAACAGCCACTGATCGATCATGAGTTGCAGCAGAGATTGTCCGGAAACGGTACCTACGAACGCAATGGTGATGAAGATACCGGTATCTGCGAGCTGGCCGACCGCTGTCGAACCGATTGTACGAGTCCAGAGAAGCCTTCCCCTGGTCAGCAGCTTCATCCGCGATAGAACCAGCGAATTGAGGAACTCACCGGCAAGGTAGGCAGCAAACGAACCGAGCAGCAGTCTCGGTGTCTGGCCGAGGATCGTCACATAGGCAGACTGCCCCTTCCAGAACGATGCGGCTGGAAGCACCTGCGCAAGCGAGATTGCACCAACCACGAGCAGATTGGCGAGGAATCCGAGCCATATCACCATGCGCATTCGGCGATAGCCATACACTTCGGTGAGCACATCGCCAAATATATAGGTTACCGGGAAGATGACCACTGCGGCTGGAAGCACCATACCAAAAATGGTGACGAGCTTCACGGCTATGAGATTTGATGCGATGAGAAACGCAATGAACACGCCGGTCAGTGCAAAGAAAAGCGGCGAAATTCCGGACTGCTCAGATTTCACGTTCGACATTTGTGTAGATTCCACCTCGTGCGCTGAACTCGCCGCGCACCTTCAGTTTTCGCGGCTTCAACGCCTTCTGCAGATCTTCAAAGACACGATTTACCACATTCTCGGAAAAGATGCCAAGATTTCGATATGCGAGGTAGTAGAGTTTCAGGCTCTTGAGCTCGACACAGACCTTGTTCGGAACATATTCGATGCTCACGGTGCCGGAGTCCGGGAGACCGGTCTTCGGACACACTGAATCGAACTCCGGAAACGTGATCTCAACCGTGTAATTGGCACCAGGATACTGATTGGGAAAACACTCGAGCTCAGGGAGCGGCTCGCTGACGCCGCTCTGTGCATGCTCATCGGTGTAGCCCCCTGCCTCAAGAGGTTTCCCCGGTAACTTCCTTCGCTTCGGCTCTGTCGACTCGCGAACACTTGAAACTGTGGCGCGCACTTCACTTTCGACTGCGCTTCTCTTCTGTTTTGCCATTGCCCGATTCTATTGTATCCGCAAAAAATGTCAACGGCGTCAGCGCCACCACGCTCCTTGTCCGCGGGATACGCTATACTTGCCGGGTCCCTGAAAGAAGATCACGAGTCCGAGTAGCAGAAAGAATGCTTCAGCCTCGAGTGCGTACGAACCGCCTTTCGTAAGCTCAAACAGCCTGTGCCAGGCGACGAGCACTACCGCCATGATGATGTCGAACACGACCACGAGGGCCGCGGGTCGAGTCAGGAATCCGACGAGAATCAGTACCGGCGCTATGACTTCCCCGACATACACACCGTAGCCGATGAAGAACGGGAGATGATATGCCGCAAGTGGACCATGCATCCATGCAATTCCGCGGGCGATCTTCCCAATCCCGTGCAGGACAAGCAGAAGTGCGACAGTTATACGAAGTATCAACTTCCCGATATCGTCCCAGTTTTCACGCACAGCCACAATCATATGCTCAGCTCCTGACTTACCATGATTAAAACGGTCAGTTTTATAAGGAGAGAAAGTACCGCGCCCGAATGCGGCAGTCAAGGCCGGTAGACCGGACTTCGCGTACGTCGTAGAGTGTCTCAATTAACATGAGCAATGAAACCCTCTACGAAAAAATCAGGCGGAATCTGAACGCAGAGTACCTGAAGGAGCTGTCGATCCGGATCATCGACGCGTATCGCTCGAGGAACCTGAAGACCCTGACTGCGTACGCCCGGCACGTCATGCCGGACTCGGTAGACGAGCATACACCGCCAAATCGCATGTTCCTGCGGCTCATCGGCCACTTCCATCCGGACCGACTGGAAGCAATAGGAAAGGAGGTCTCAGACGCCTACGCCTCAGGTGATGCGAAAGTTCTTGCCTTCTACGCAAAACTCGCTGAAGCGAAGGATGTCGTGGAGTCATCCCATCGTGCGCGGAGCGAACCTGTCGATGTTCATGAGGAGTACGATTTTGGAACCGAGGACTTTGGATACGATACCGGCTCAGGTTATGAAGAGGAAGAAGAGTTCGACTATGAGGAAGCTGAGACAGAGTTCGATTTTATTCGCGCCGTAAAGGCGGAACACCTCGGAAACCTTGACGTCGAACTCACGCCGGCCGATCTTTCATATCTCGAAGGCGAGCTCGTCCTTGCCGGTTATGAGCTTTCGGATCTCGACGGACTGGAATATTGCATAAATCTGACATCGCTTGATCTGTCTGAAAACCAGATCGACAACATCTACGAGGTCCAGTTTCTGACTCACCTGCACGAGCTGTTTCTTGCACGCAATCGCATCTCGAGCCTGGCGCCGCTCGCCGACCTCGCGGAACTCGAGATTCTCGACCTCGCGGATAACGACATCGAGGACGCATCCCCGCTGCTTTCTATGGCAGGCCTGAGGTTCGTCAATTTACAGGGAAATCCTCTCGAGGAGACAGAGACACTCCGCCTCCTCGAGGAACGATCGGTTGCCGTCATCTTCTGACGTGCTGCCCGATCAGTCGTTCTTGTTCGTGTAGTGTGTACCGCCGCCTGCTGCGGTAAATGGTACGAAGATGTCCTTCGCGGTACCGTGGTAGATGTCTTCCCGTGTCAGGTGCACGGTGCCGTCCTTGTCCACTTCCTTGGTAATCTTCATGATCGTCTGCCCGGTCGGTGGACCAATTGGAATTACCATGACGCCACCCGGTTTCAACTCCTTCAGAAGATCCGGCGGAATATGATCGGTCCCGGTTGTGACGATGATCTTGTCGAAGGGTGCAGCTTCAGGCCAGCCATAATATCCGTCGGCCATCCGTCGATGAATGTTCCCGAACTGCGGCATCTCTTTGGTATGATCGAGGTAGATTCCGTTTGTCTCCTCCGCAAGCGGCTTCACGATTTCGATCGTATAGACGTAGTTCGAGAGCGACGAGAGGAATGCGGACTGGTAACCCGAGCCGGTGCCTATTTCGAGCACTTTTTCGTTCGGCTTCGGATCAAGGTAGTCGGTCATTCGCGCAACAAGATCAGGCCCCGATATCGTCTGGCCGTAACCGATCGGAATTGCGGTGTTTTCATACACTTTGTCGAGGTTATAGGGCCGGCAGAACCATTCACGTGGTGTCAGGAGAAATGCCATGAGGATACGGGAATGGGTGATGTGATGTCGGTCGACTGCCTTCGCCGCTCGCTGCCAGCGCTCCTCCAGATAGAGTTTCTGCTGATCGGTATGCTTCAGCATCCAATCCACAAAGTGAGCTTCGCTGTCTGCCGGAGGAAACTCGGTCCGCTTGGTGATGTCAAACATCGGGTCCTGAGGCGGCATGTAGAGGTCAATCGGATGAGTGGCCCGCGTATTTACCGGGGAAGAGCCGACGGGAACCGAATATTCGGACGCGTACTTCGCGTCCGCTGAGAATGCGGTAGTTGCGCCTGCATCGCCGGAAGCTCCCGAGCCAACTGCTGTCGCGATTGGCTGACTTGCCGTATTCGTGCTCGATGAGGCTGTACTCTTCGCCGTTGCGGTAGCCCCGGCGGGCGCTGCGCTCTCTGCTTTAGCCGGTGCTGTCTGGTTTTCCGCCTTCGGTGTACCGGTAGTTGCCTTTGCTGCCGAAGGGGTCGTCGCTGTCGATTGAACAGTCTGTTGGGCACTGGTTGCGCCCGCACTCTTTGATGCGTCGGCGCTTGCTCCACCGAATGCCAGTATCGCACCGGCAACCACGAGGGCCGCAATGACGATCCCGCCGCCTGTCAATAGCAGCAGCCGGGATCGGCCCGATTTACCTGCAAGATTCATCTTCTCCACGCTGTCTCCTATCACTCTCATTTGCCGTTGGTACGTCTGGCCAACAAGTATAAATGAACGCATGCGGATGGAATTTTTCCGTTATATCGGGTGCGCCGCTTCCGCACCCTAAACTCATTGCTGTCCAAATTATAACAAAAAACGCGCAAAGTCGATCCTTGTGACCGGACGGAGGCATGTGTACCGCGGCCGCCACGATCCCCGGACAATCGTAGAGAGGCTCCCCGGAATCAGCCTCCGAGAAACTCCCTCAATGCTGCATTGATCACATCGCTGCGAGAGAAAGACGCCTTATCTGCTCCAGTGGATGTCCGGTGCTTCGCCATGTACCGTCGAAGGAGTGCTCGCACACCGGGGGCGAGGGACACATTCAGGCGTCGGGTGTCCGGTTTCTTTTCAGCAACCTTCTGCGCGGGGGAATGCTTACCCTGTGAAGGCTTCTGAGCTGCCGCTTTGGCAATCTCTACTGCCGGACGTTTTGCATTGGGGGATTTGGCATCACCCGCCGCACCTGCCGCCGGTTTCTTCTTTGGCGTGGCTTTGCTCTTGCCCGCTCCTGACGCTCTCTTGCTGGAAGCGTTTTTGCTTTCTGCCATCTTGCTCTCCTTCATTTGAATGTCATTGATGGGCTTTCAGATAACGGGACAAAGCAAGGTTGATAACATCAACTTTCTTCATTCGTCTGGTCATGCGGTTCGGATCATCGTTAAAGACAGCGATATAGTCCTCGACCTTCTTCAGCAGCTCCCGCTCAATTTCGATATGAAGCTTCTTCTTTCCTTCCGCACCCTCTTCCGGCGCTGATTCGTGCGTCTTTTTTACAGCCACTCTGCCCTCCTGAATGCTATGCTAACATTAGGAACGTCTGCGGATGAATTGTCAAGAAAGGATAGTCCTCACAAAACTCTCACTGAAGCTTACCTGACAACCTCAGGGTACTGGCGAGCTGCTTCCGCCACTGCGCTCAATACGGCGGCCCCGTCGGGCGGTGGGAGCAGAGTCGGAGGCTCAGAGCCCGGATACCTCGCACGCGGGGCTGCGGCATCCACGGAGCCGAACAGACTTTCGTAATTCACCTGATCAATCCACATTGAATCGAGGAAAGTCTGAACCATATCGCAGACTATCGTTTTCATGCGTCCTGGTTCGATTGTTCCAATGGCTCCGGTAGCACGAAGGGTCGGGCAGAACAGATAGGGAAAATCGGTGATGCTCAGTGGCGTGCTGCCCCGGATTGCGTATATTCCGTCGTCGATTCCGGTAACACCGGGCGTCTGCCCGCCGGTCGGCATCCGCGGAGAGCCACTGCCGAGCACGAGTAACGGTCCCCTTCTTCCGGGAGTGATTTCATCGGGCGGCACCGAACCGCCAAGCAATACTACCGGAACACTCTGGGTGAGGAGAGAGGCGGCATCTATCGACGCTACACCTCCAAAGCCCGCTCCGAGCAGCGCGACTCGGCTGAAGTCAATGCGAGACGCGAACACGCCGGACTCTTCTATGTTCATGGTGCGCAACATATCGAGCACAAAGCGGATGTCGCGAGCCCATCGCGCTGCAAGCCTGTGGCGCGATGGAGTTACACCGGGTTCTTTCAGAACAAAAGCGGAGCCGGCCAGCGGATGAAAGTCGACAGCTGAGGTGCCGCCCACGGTTATGCCGACAACGATGAATCCATCGCTTGCCATCTGTTCGGCGAATGTGGAATAGGAGAAAGCACCGATGTGCGGCTCTGCGGTGAGGAGGACGAGCGGGTATTCGGTTTCATCCGGAGCAAGTGGAGCTCCGTCAATTGCGTGGTCACGCACGACCGAATAGTTCTGCGTGAGAAGCGCCGGAACTGTTGCGTGCGTACCCAAAGCGTTCTGCCATACGGCGGAGAGATATGCGGCCGGCATCCCCGGCGCCCCGACCTCGGTGGGATACCAGATGCAAACCGCGACGTCGTCGGTCTCCGGTGATCCGGCAACCTCGGTACCGATGCCCTCGGTCGCGGACCTCCAGGTGAACTCCTGCCGGCCGACTCCATAGCGCCCGCTTGGTGCCGGCAACGCCCGCGGCATTGAGCGAAAAAACGCACAGTACCCGAGAAAGGCCGCACCGAGAACGAGCACGGTGACCGAAATCCGGAACAGGACGCGGGTTACCCGCGTTGCCACACATCACCTCCGGTAAAGAAGATCTCTACCGGTATAGTCGAAGTTGGAGCCCGAATCAATACGCGTTCCTGTCGTAGACAGTCCGACCGCCAACAACAGTCAGATCGATTTGTGTGTCCTTGATCCGTTCGGTCTGAATCGATGTGATGTCTTCAGAGAGCACGACGAAATCCGCGAGCTGTCCCTCCCGGAGAGACCCTTTCTGCTCCTCCATGAACTCGGCGTACGCGCTCCCTTCGGTGTAGCATCGAAGCGCATCCTCAACGGTGATCCTTTCAGGGCTGTCGCGATTGACAACCCGGTGGATCGCAAGCAACGGATCGCAGGTCGCCTCGCCGGGAATGTCCGACCCGAATGAAAGCTTCACTCCGGCGTCGAGCAGTGAACGGTACGGATATGCGTTGCGAGCTCGTTCGTCCCCAAGAAGCCGAGCATCCTTTTCGGGCGTCCCGAGGGCCGAGGGCTGTGCCGACACAATCACGCCAAGCTCCGCGAGGCGACTGATATCTGCGCGCCGGATGAGCTGTGCATGTTCGAGCCGCATTCTCAGGCGCGCGAGATCGGGAAACTGCTCGAGCACATGCTCATATGCGTCGAGGAACTCGCTGATCGCCCGATCACCGATTGCATGAAACGCACCCTGAACGCCTTTCCGGGCAAGCGCGGAGAGGATTCCCGCAATCTCGGTCACCTTCATACCCTTGCCGGTATTTCCG
>DATKUC010000280.1:0-3193 GCA_035530835.1 Spirochaetia bacterium | reverse complement strand
TCCAGCACCGCGTGCCGCGGTATGAGGGTGATGGGAAACGCAAAAATCTCACCCTCGGTCTTGAACGATGCTGAGGCGATGATAAGCAACGGCATGAGCACCGTAATCGTTGTAAGCAGAAGCAGCAGGTAGATGGTCAGGCGCCCCACTCCGAATTGCCGAAATCCAGCGCTACGCATCATAGGTCACCCATCCCCGCTGCGCCCGGTACTGGACCACAGTGATCCCCAGAAGTACCAGCAGCAGTACCGTGGCCTCCGCGGATGCGTAACCCATGCGGAAGTTCGAGAACGCGTTCCGGTAGATGTCGAATACCAGCACCGAAGTTGCCCCGTCCGGCCCACCTCCCTGCTGACCTCCGGTCATGATGTATATCTGATCGAACACCTGGAAACCCTTGATGATCGCGGTTGTCACGCAGAAAAAGGTGGTAGGTGTGAGCATCGGAATTGTAATGCTGAACAGTCTCCTGAACGGTCCGGCACCATCGAGGGCGGCGCTCTCGTAAAGGCTCGGGCTGATCGATTGCAGGCCGCTCAGGAACAGTACCATGTAGTATCCGAAGGACTGCCACACGGTGACAAGAATGATGGTCATGAGTGCGGTCTTCGGACTTGTCAGCCAGGGAAGCCCGGGCAATCCGATCGACTGGAGCAGCATGTTTGCCGGGCCGCGCCGCACGTCCAGGATGATGGTGAAAGCAAGCGCAACTGCAATCGAGGAGAGTATGCTCGGCAGAAAGAAGAGTCCGCGAAAAAAGGTCCGGCCGATCACCTTCTCGTTCAGGAAGTTGGCAAATGCGAAGGCCAGCAGAAGCTGCAGGACCACCGATATGCCCACAAACTGAGCGGTTACCCAGAGCGACCGCAGAAAGTCACTGCTGCCGAACGCGTTTGCATAGTTCAGCAGTCCAATGAGCTTGAAACGCTTACCACCCGAATAGTCGGTAAACGAGAGACCGATAGTCGCCATCATCGGCATAATCACGAAGATGAAGAATCCGACGAAGCTCGGCAGAAGAAAGGACGCAACCACGAGGCCGTGCGTTACCCTCTTTCGCATGTCCATTGATGTACCCCGTTTGAAGTCGGATCCGCCGTCGCGAGGACAGCGGATCCGGAATTGGTCAGTTGGTCATCTGTCAGTTGGTCGTATTGATGATTTCCTGAAGGCTTGCCCTGAGTGTCGACATGAGATCCGAATCGCTCATGTTGGTGAGCAGGTACTTCTGCATCGTGCTGTTGATCACCTGCTCGACCCTCGAACCATAGCGGGTATAGTAGGGAGGATTCACCTTCGCGTTCTCGGTAAAGTAGCCGAGGGACTCTGCATCCGGAATGGTGGTTGCAAGAGCGCTCTTGACCGCAGGGGTCACTACCGGCGGCAGGAAACCGTCGGAAGCCACGACCTTCGCGCCATCGGCACTGCCCATCCATCCGATAAACTTGAACGCCGCATCCTTCTTCTTCGAATCTGCATGTATGTGACTGAAGGTCGGGGCACCCATTGAAACATAGGTTGGCTGATCGTTGGGCAGTCGGGTGACGCCCCAGTCATCCCAGGTGAAACCCTTCAGCAGACCTTTCTGCTTCGCGTCGAGCATCATGCCGGGGAACCACTCGCCGATCAGAAGCATTGCGACGTTCCCGTTGAAGAAGGCCTGCGAATAGTGGAGCTTGGTCGTCAGGAGATCGACCAGCGGCATGATCGCCTTCTTCTGCTCAAGCTCCTTGCGCATCTTGAAGCTCTGCAGCACCGTGTCGTTGATGTCGATCTTACCGTCCGCGGTGATGAAGCTGACATTGTCCTGGATTGCGGGGATTACCTGCAGAAGTCCCCATATGTAGAATAGCGCACCGTACTGCTTCCCGTCTCCGCTTGAGAGCTTCTCGGCGACCTGCATGAAGGTCTTCCAGTTCCAGTCACCACGCTGAACATACTTGTCCGGTGTATCTACGCCGGCGGCGGCGAACAGCTTCTTGTTATAGTAGGTGTAGTACATGGCGCCACGGAACGGTATTGCAACGATCTTTCCGTCGATACTGACCGCGGAACGATACTTGTCCAGACCGGATGTGTCGTAATTGTACTTCTTGATCATGCCGTCAAGCGGATAGATGTATCCGTTTGCATACTGGGCGAACATGTCAGTCTGTCGCTTCTGCATGTACGCATCCATCTGCGCGCCGCCAGCGAGCATCGTGGTGAGCTTCGTCTCATAGTCGGCCGAGGAGACGATCTGAGGGTCGACCACGATCTCTTTCTGGCTGTCGTTGTAGGATTTCACAATGCTCGTATATGTGGGATCCTGCCACATAAGATAGGAAATGGTCGTTGGACCCGAAGCGGCTGCTGCCTGCTCCTTGCTGCCCGCTGCGAAAACGGGAACCACAGCCGCGGCGGCAAGCACCGCAAAAAGGGCGACCCGTGTCATCGCTTTATTCATCATCCGGAAACCTCCTGTGCACCAAAAGTCTTGTCTCATTCTCAAGGTGCTCATACGAATCCGTATACTCTAAAAAACGATGATCACTCAGATTTCCGTCCGGGCGTACTGCAAAAAGCATCAGTTCATGGCAATATGGCGCTGGTACTCCTGCGGCGTGTGGCCGGTCTGCTTCTTGAACAGGGTGAAGAAGTAGTTGTAGTTGCTGAATCCTGCGGCAACATAGACCTCCTTCACCGACATGGTAGTGGACTCGAGCAACTCCTTGCATCGTTCGATCCGCAGTCGCGTCACGTAGTTCGCAATCGACTCACCGGTTGCGGTCTTGAACACTGAACGAACGTAGTTGACCGAAAGCTTCATGCGGGCGGAAATGGTCTTGGTGCTCAGTTCCGGATCAAACAGGTTATCGGTTATCACCTTTTTCAGATCGGCAAGAACGCTTGAGAGCTTCTCCGCGTAGCCACCCGCCGAGAGTTCACAGAAGCGTGTGTACCACTCGACAACCATGTGAATCACGTCCTCGGTTGTTTCGACCCACCTGAGATTCAGAACCCGGGCGCGAAAATCAGCAAGGAGACGGCGACTCACGATATCGGATTCGATGAAGACTCGTTCGAGTGAGTAGAGAATATTCTGGGTGAGAAACAGGAAGTCCTCGTAGGCAAATGGTTTGACTCCCTCAAGAAGCGCATCGACAATTGAGGCGACAAGTACCCGGTCGAGCAGGCGCGCGTGCTCGACAAA
>DATKUC010000279.1:0-3936 GCA_035530835.1 Spirochaetia bacterium | reverse complement strand
CTCGATTCGCCGTCCCGCGGCTGACGACGGTCGACAGGGATGCTGGAGAGGTGGCGGATTCCGCACTCAGACTGCTTCTGTCGCGCATGGAGGACAAGTCCGCTCCCCGCATGTCCGCCCGCATCGCCTGCCGTCTTGTTGTGCGGGAAACGACGGGACAGGCACCTGCGGGCTGACCCGACACAATGCACGATCGGCGCAACTGCGCCTGCCGAACTCCCGACTATCCGCGGCAGTTCACATCCTGAACATGTTGACCAGGCGCTTCTCGGTCTCGCCCTCGATGGTTGCCTCGACTTCCACGTACTTCTCAAGTCCCGAGCGGTTGAGTTTCTCCTTCAGTAGCTGGTCAAGCTGGAAGATGCCCGCGGAATTACTCATGAGAACGTGAATGTGAATCGGCTTTACCGCGCCGGTATTGATCTCCACCTGCTCGATCGACGCCGCGGAGAGTGAGTGAATGTTCACGACCCCCGCCTCGAACGGAATGCGGGACCGACCCTTGCTCATATCGAGCGCGTCGGCTACACGCACCACCCCGGCCTCGATCGTCATTGGTTTGCCGTCGCTGCGGTGCGATATGATTGCGTGAAGCGTCTCGGCGCGAACAATGGTACGCGGACCAATTTCATACAGCCCATCGAGCAGTTCAGTTATCTTTGGCTGGGCAACAAAAAGGCTGTAGAGCTCGTGGTCGACCCGGTGAATCGACATTCCCAGATCGTGAAGGAGCGCACCGAGCACGACGACCACTTCCGCATCGTGGACTGTCATTTTGTGGTCGTGCACGATACTCGGCTCCACGCCGCTCTCGACGAGCTGCCTGAACATTTTGAGGGCTATGTTCGCGACTATCTGAAAATGCACCGGCCCGTGATCCGACATTCCGAGCCGGTCAACAGCGTTGACGTTCGCTGCCTGCCACAACGCGTAGAGCTCGTCATCCGCATTGACCCGACGGATCACCTCCCGGAGAATCGGGTTGTGCCGCGCCGGCAACCTGATCTCAACACGTTTCCCGCTGCGCGCGTCTTCGAGACTTCCGTCTATGTCTCCGGGTACTTTCAGGGATTCGGGCATCATATCGCTCATAACATCGCCTCACTGCCTTATACTTTGATGCACAGATACTATCACGATGGAAGGGCAGCGCGTAGGGCCTCCGCGGTGGCAACGGGTTGCCGGAACCTCCCCGCACCGCGTTCAGGCAAGCGTATCGCGGACTTTCCTCGCCAGTTCGGCAAGAGAGAACGGCTTCGGAATAAAATCGATTTCTGCGTCGAGCAATCCTCGATGTGCAATGACGTCCGCCGTGTATCCGGACATGAAGAGGCAACGCATCTGAGGCCTCGCCGTCGAAAGCCGTTCTGACAGTTCGCGGCCATTCATCTGCGGCATTACGACGTCGGTTATGAGCAGATCGATTCTGCCCGCGAAGTCCGCGGCTTTCTGGATTGCCTCTTCGGGAGTGGATGCGGCAAGTACCGTGTAACCGAGCCCTTCGAGCAAGTGTCTGGCAATCTCGAGGATGCCGGATTCGTCTTCAACGACGAGCAGGGTTTCTGTACCCCGGGGACGACCCCTGGCTGCGGGGGCCGCTGCGGCAACCACGGGGGCGAGATCGGATCGTTGAAAATAGATCCGGAAGGTGCTCCCATGCTCAGGTTCACTGTACACGTTGATGAGCCCGTTGTTCTGCTGCACGATGCCGTACACTGTTGCAAGACCGAGGCCGGTACCCTGACCGACATTCTTGGTCGTAAAGAACGGCTCGAACAGATGGGACAGGGTCTCGCTGTCCATGCCGGAACCGCTGTCGCTTACCGCGAGCATCACGTAGGCCCCGGGAACGAAGCCCGAGTGATGCGAGCAGTAGTCCCGGTCGATCTCGACGTTGTCAGCCTCGATGATGACATTTCCGACTCCGCTGATTGCGTCTCGCGCGTTTGCCACCAGATTGGTCAGAATCTGATCGAACTGAGATTGATCGAACATGATTCGCCCGGTATCCTTCGCGGGTTTCCAGGTTAGTTCGATATCCTCCCCGATGAGTCGTCTCAGCATGGACAGCGCAGCTGACACCGCTTCATTTACCGCGATGAGCTTCGGACTCACCGTCTGCTTGCGGGCAAATGCGAGCAGCTGCCGCGTCAGATCGGCCGACTTGTGTGCCACGTTACGCACCTGCTGAAGGTTCGCATAGAGCGACGTTCCCGGCTCAAGTTCAGTCATCGAAAGCTCGATGTAGCCGTTCATGATCTGCAGCATATTGTTGAAATCGTGAGCGACTCCACCCGCAAGTCGACCTACCGACTCCATCTTCTGCGCCTGCCGCAGCTGCTCTTCAAGTTCGCGCTCCCGGGTTATGTCGTGCTTGACGGCCACATAGTTCACGATAGTTCCTTCGGTATTCCGAACCGGCGAGATTGTCGCATTTTCGTAGTAGTGGCTGCCGTCCTTCTTGCGGTTCACAAACTGCCCGGACCAGGTACTGCCGGAGGTTATGGTCTCCCAGAGCTCAGTGTAGAACTCAATACCGTGAAGTCCGCTCGAAAGAAGCCGGGGTGTCCGCCCGATAACTTCGGCGCGGCTGAAGCCGGTGACCACTTCGAACGCCGGATTGACGTACTGGATTACCGACTCCGCGTCGGTAATGACAATGACCTCAGCCGCCTGGTCTACCGCGGAGGCAAGGAGCTGGCGCGCCGCCTCCGCCTGAGAGCGCAGAGTAGACGTGCGCAGTGCGGATATTCCATAGGAGATCTGCGCCGCAGCCTCGTCAAGAATCCGGGTCTCCTCCGCATCAAATGCATCAATCTCTGCCGAGTAGATGCCGAGCACGCCGGACGCAATACCCTCGGTAAAGAGTGGAATCGAAATTATCGACTTGTAGCCGCATTCGAGCGCAGAGTTGCGCCAGAGCGTGAAGTCCGGATCGGTCGCAATGTCGCGAAAGACTACCGTCTTGCCGCTTCGGACCGCGGTACCTGCCGGCCCGCGCCCCCGCTCATTATCCGCCCAACTTGCATGGACACCCGAAGCGTAATCGACATGGGAACCCGCAGCGGCGACAGGCGTAATTGACCGCGCTTCATCGGAGGTGGCGTAGCCCACCCACGCCAGGCCGTATCCACCCACTTCGACCATTATCCGACACGCCTCGTCAAGAAGCTGCTTTTCGCTTTCGACATGAGTCAATGCGCGGTTGATGTCGGCAAGTATCCGCAAAGCGCGTTCCGCGCGATACTGATCGGTCACATCGCGCGCAATCGTCGACGCGCCGACGACTCTGCCGTCCGGTCCGAACACGGGTGACACGGTGAGTGATACGTGAACGCTCCTTCCGTCCTTCCTTCTGCGGACAGTCTCAGAATGTTTGATGTGTTTGCCGCCCCTGATGAGAGCGAGGATTTCCGGCAGATCATCATCAATGTCGGAGGGGACCAGCATCGAGATTGATTTTCCAGTCATCTCCTGTTCGCTGTAACCGTACATCTCCTGTGCTCCGCGGTTCCAGCTTGTTATGATGCCGTCAAGAGTATTGCTGATAATCGCGTCGTCGGAGGATTCAACAATCGATGCAAGCCGTATGATCTTGGTCTCCGCGTCACGTTGCTCGGTAATGTCCTGAGCAGTTCCCCGCACTCCGATGAGCGTACCGTTCCGGTCGCGCTTGATCTCGCTTCGGGCAGCTATCCAGCGCCGGGTTCCGTCCGCACGGACCTGCTCCAGCTCCAGCTCGAGCTCGTACGGGATTCCCTCGTCAATACTGCGCCGTATTGCCGATTCGAGGCGCCGGGCACTTTCAGGCGTGTACGATCGCAGGCGATTCTCGTCAGTCGGCAGATCCTGCTCCGGGTCGAGCCCGAGCAGGTGAAAGAACTCCTCGGACCACGTGGTGATTCCTGACGCGGCATCCCAGTCCCAGCTGCCAAT
>DATKUC010000278.1:0-16465 GCA_035530835.1 Spirochaetia bacterium | reverse complement strand
GTAGACGATTTCGAATGCCGGAACAACGCCCTTCGGTCCATTCACCGCGTTGTACTCGCCGCACAGCTTCTCAAGCTGTTGCGCTGCCTGCTCAACTGAATCCTCACCGAGAATACCCATGTACCGGGTGTTCGGATTGCCATAGTAGCCGACAACGGTGTTGTGCCCGAAGACGTTTCGATAGAAACCCGCATTCAGCGGTTCGACCGTGACGCCCGCATACGCGGCTGCGCTGCCCGAAATGGTCGACGCCGCCGCGCCAACCGCTTCCCCGGCCTGTGCCGCCGCCTTCACTGATCCGGCGGCCGCCCTGATTGCCGCCCTCATCGACGATGCGGCCCGGCTGGCCGCAACCTCAGCGGCAGTTGACGCCAACATTGAGCCGACCGGCATATCAGCAGCGCGGGATGCGCCGGCACGCATTCCGGCCACGGCCGCACTGCCGGCGACGAACTCGGGGCTGTAGGGGTCCTGCGCGGAGGTCCCGATGACTGTGCCGATCAGGAGACCCTCTCCCGCATCCGCGGATGACAATTTCACATCGGGCGCCGAAAGCGCGATCTCCGAAGCGGACACTTTTCCGTGCGCCTTGAGTCCAACCGGCGGAACCAGAGCCAGTTTTTCAACCTGCTGCGATAACGCAAACGGAACAACCAGGAAAAGCAGAAGAAGCACTATCGGTAGTTGTCGCATCACAGTCCTCGCTATGGATCACACGCGTTCAGGAGACAGTCGGTAGTCGGCGAAAGCAGGCGAACCGACATCCTCAAGTTCAAGGGAATGCAGTTGGAACACATCTCGTCAGAAAAATTCCTTGCGAGTCATATCACGGCAGCCTATAGTGTGGATAGGGACGGGAAAATTGGGCCGCATGACATGTGAGGGTGTGGGCTGGCCTGTGTCGCACAGAGTCTCGGGTTCAGCTGTCATTACCTTCATCTTAATCTTATCGGCACTCACCGCGTGTACTCCGCAGAAGAAAAATGCGGCAGCTCTTGAACAGGGGCTGACTGACCTCCTTGAGCTCAGGACGTACGAACAAGTCTATCACGCAGTGGGGTATCTGAACCGCCAACAATCGGTTCTCTTCTTCAAAACCATCGATCGCGAACTGCTGTATGCAGTGGATATTCGCATCCAGGCGGGAATCGACCTGCGAACCGGTGTCAGAATCATCGAGTCGAAACTCGATCGCGGCATCGTGACTGTCTCCCTGCCCCCGGCCCGGATCCTTCTCTCCGATGCGGATGAGACCACGATCCGCCGGTACTTCTCCCGCGGAGTGGGTGGAGAGGTGAGTCTGCTCGAATATGGCGATCAGATAGCGGAGCTCAAACTGAAAGCCGAACGGCAGGCTGTGGACTCCGGCATTCTGCGGCGCGCAGAAGAGAACGCCCGGGCAATCGTGCGAAGTTATCTGCAGCAGGCGGGTATCCGCGAGGTGCGTTTCGCCGGTCGGGAATTGCGCGAATGAAGGCAATCGGCAGGTTTCTGCGCATACCACGACTCGGCTGCCTCGCGCTTTTTGCCGGTGGACTGGCCGCAGCGGCGTTCGGTGTGGCGATCATTGCAGCGCAAATCGGCTCCATAAGTGTCTCCGGGCTGCTTTCTGCGCTCGGCATCGTGCAGGATAGTGAACTCAAAGCGTCCCGGGCGCTGTTTGCCCGGATGGCGCCGCTCTACTCGCTCGATATGGCGGAAGCAGTTTACGACGTCGTCTTCCCCTACGACTTCATGGATGAAACACTTGATCTCACATCGATCCTGAAGAGTTCAGGGCAGGGAAATATCCTTACCGCAGCGCAGGAAGACTACCTGGCGGCATACAACCTGAGCCACAGAATCGGTATGAGAACCGGGCCCGACAGGTATGATTTCGCAGTGGTAACCGTCAGCGTACGTGCGGGGTTTGATCTTTCGTCGCCCGACTCCCTGATTGACCGCCTCCTCACCGCCGACCGATCTGCACGTTCGATACGCTTGAGATTACCGGAAGCCCGGATTACCGGGATACGAATTGACGATCCGCACAAATCCGATTACTCCTTTCCCGACCTGCGCATACCGCCGGACGGATGGAGGAGCATCGTCGAGTTCGTCAGCGCCCGCGTACCGCAACGTATAGCGCAGACTGATCTTCTGGTGAGGGTCCGCGAACGCGGCCGCAGGCTCGCTGTCGATTTCCTCCGCAATGCAGGATTTGACTTCATCACCCTTGCTGAGTAAGCTCCTGGGGTGCACTTTACTTTTTGATTGGCTTTTGTTACTCTCTATATAGTATATTTCATATACAATAGGATTGGCCAAGGAGACCAACATGCCAGAATATTTGACAAAAGAGACCTTCATGCAGAAGGTATTCAACTATGAAGAGAATAAAGAATGGAAGTACGAGGGTGATCTTCCGGCAATAATCGATTTCTACGCCGACTGGTGCGGACCCTGCAAGATGGTTGCTCCGATCCTTGAGGAAATCTCAAAGGATTACGGTGACAAGATGCACGTCTACAAGGTGAATACCGACGAACAGCAGGAACTTGCCGCGGCGTTTGGAATCCAGAGCATCCCGTCACTGCTTTTTGTCCCCATGGACGCTCAGCCGCAGATGGCCGCCGGTGCACTGCCGAAGCCGACGCTGCTGAAGGCGATGAAAGAGGTCCTGAACGTAGAATAATGGGTCGGCGCCTGAGTTCGCTCAGGCGTACCTCCTGTCGGCAGATTCTGACTGTTGCATCTACCCCCGTTCCGGCCTATATTAAATAGACACTATGGACGTACCGCTTCCTTTACGTTTCGCTCTCCCGTTCCGCGGTCTCACAGCATGATTCCTTCGTACCTCACGCTCGTGGTACTGGTATTCGTATCGGCATTCTTTTCAGCCACTGAGACCGCTTATACCTCACTCTCGGTCGTTCAGATTCAGGAGATCAAGCGCAGGTACGGTTCGCGCGGCGAAACGGTCGAGAAACTGACGCAACGGCCGGACAGGCTGCTCACCACGATTCTGATCGGCAACAACCTGGCAAACATCGCCGCCTCCGCAATGGCGTCCGACATCACCATTCGCATGTTCGGCAACAACTACCTTGCGATCATGACCGGAATTGTCACGCTGATTATCCTCATCTTCGGTGAGGTGACGCCGAAGCAGCTGGCGATTGCGAACAACGAGTTCGTTACCGTGCACACCGCGCGGATAATTGCCGCACTCGCCTACCTGCTCTTTCCGGTGTCCTGGATGCTCGGAGGAATAAGCCGCGTCGTGATGCGGCTGACCGGTGGACGCAAGAGATCGCGCATCACCCTGGAAAGCCTTCTCCATCTCATCAGACACGCGGAAAACATCGGGGTGCTCGAAAGCTATCGCACGCGGATTCTGCGGAATGTCTTTCGCTTCAGCACGGTGACGGTGCAGGGAATCATGACGCACCGCACGCACGTCTACAGCCTTGAGCAGCACCGGTTGCTGAGCGAAGTCATCGGCGAAATCACTGAGCGCGGCTTTTCCCGGATACCGGTTTACGACGAGGACCCCGAACACATCGTCGGGATCGTACTGGTAAAGAACATCATGCGGGCAATGAACGAAGGGTACGCGGAGTCCCCGCTGAAAAAGATCATGGTGCCGCCGATCTTCGTACCGGAAAGCCGCAGGATCAACCGAATGCTTGCACAGTTCAAGCGAGACAAGCTGAATATGGCAATCGTGCTGGATGAATACGGTGGCCTTGCCGGAATTGTGACAGTAGAGGATGTGGTCGAGGAGATTCTCGGTGACATCTACGACGAGCACGAAGTTCGGGAGACTGAAAAGATAACCCGCGGTGAAGATGGGAGCCTCACGATCAAAGGTGACACGCCGGTATACGTGCTGAACGATGTCGCCGGAATCGAGCTTCCCTACAATCGGAATGCGCAGACAATTGGCGGTTACCTGACCGATCTTGCGGGGCGGATCCCGGCACAGGACGAGGTGATCGAAGCGCCTGCCGGCCGATTCGTCGTGCAATCGATTTCCCGCAAACAGATTCTTACGGTTCGCTTCTACCGCTCGGAAATCGAACGACATTGACCATAGCGATTTCTTTTCGCTATGATCAGCGGCATGAGTAAATACCCCTTTGGCGACATAGAGAAGAAGTGGCAGCAGTTCTGGGAAGATAATAGAACATTCAAGGCAGTCGAGGATCCCTCGATCCCGCCGGAGAAGCGACGCTACATACTCGACATGTTTCCCTATCCTTCTGCCGCCGGTCTGCACGTCGGCCATCCGGAAGGCTATACCGCAACCGACATCTACTGCCGTTTTCTGCGTATGAAGGGGTACAACGTCCTGCATCCGATGGGCTTCGACTCGTTCGGCCTTCCGGCCGAACAGTATGCAGTCGAAACCGGTACGCATCCGAAAAAGACAACTGAGGCGAATATCGATCGCTTCCGCCAGCAGATAAAATCGCTCGGCTTTTCCTACGACTGGGACCGCGAAGTTTCCACTCATAAAGCGGATTACTACCGCTGGACGCAGTGGATCTTCCTGAAACTGCACGAACGCGGCCTCGCGTATATGGCGGAGATCCCGGTCTGGTACTGCGAGAAGCTCGGAACGGTGCTTGCAAACGAAGAGGTCATTCCGACCGCCGAAGGGCCGCGGTCCGAACGTGGCAACCACCCGGTGGAGCGACGCCCGCTGCGCCAGTGGATGTTGAAAATTACCGAATATGCCGACCGGCTGCTCGAGGACCTGGATGGTCTTGACTGGCCGGAGTCGATCAAAACGATGCAGCGCAACTGGATCGGTCGCAGCGAAGGCGCGAACGTGAAGTTCCCGGTCGCCGACGGTACCGATGTCATAGAAGTGTTCACGACGCGGCCGGATACGCTTTTCGGGGCAACCTACATGGTGCTTGCTCCCGAGCATCCCTTTGTCGACCGGATCACTCCCGCAAACAGGCGCGCCGATGTCGATGAATACATCGAGCGAACCCGCCTGAAGAGCGACCTCGAACGGACAGATCTTGCAAAAGACAAGACCGGCGTTTTCACCGGCGGTTACGCGCTGAATCCGGTCACCGGCACGCGCATTCCAGTCTGGATATCGGACTACATCCTCATCTCCTACGGAACAGGTGCGATCATGGCAGTCCCCGCCCATGATGAGCGGGACTTCGAGTTCGCGCAGAAGTTCAGTCTTCCGATCATTCCCGTTGTGGCATCCCGGGAGCAGTTTGGTGCCCTCCACAAAGCGAACGCCGCAAATGATCAGGTGCATCAGCGGAGAATTCTTCCGGAAATGGAACAGGCGTTCGCCGAGGAAGGAATCGCCATCAATTCAGGTGAGTTTACCGGACTCCCCACCGCAGAAGCGAAGAGCAGGATAATCACCTGGCTTGAAGCGCAGGGGAAGGGCACCCGGGCAGTCAACTACAAGCTGCGAGACTGGATCTTCAGCCGCCAGAGGTACTGGGGCGAGCCGATTCCCCTCGTCCACTGTGCCGATGGAGCGATCGTTCCGGTAGCGGAAGCCGATCTTCCGCTGCTGCTGCCCCCCGTCGAAAGCTACCGGCCGACCGGCACCGGGGAGAGTCCGCTTGCAGCCGTCGAAGAGTGGGTAAGCTGCGAATGCCCCGCTCCTGACGCCGGCCCCGGAAGGCGGGAGACCAACACGATGCCGCAGTGGGCAGGTTCCTGCTGGTACTATCTGCGCTACCTTGATCCGCACAACCCGAACGAGTTTGCCGCGCGCGACAAGATCGACTACTGGATGCCTGTCGACCTCTACGTCGGCGGTGCCGAACACGCAGTGCTGCATCTGCTCTATGCGCGATTCTGGCATAAGGTGCTTTTCGATATCGGCGTCGTGAACACCGAGGAGCCGTTCAGCCGACTCGTCAACCAGGGGATGATTCTCGGCGAAGGCGGAGTAAAGATGTCAAAGTCGCTCGGCAACGTCATCAACCCGGATGACATCGTCGGCGAGTTCGGCGCCGACTCGATGCGCATGTACGAGATGTTCATGGGACCGCTGCAGGTCGCGAAACCGTGGAACACGAACGGCCTGATGGGCGTGCACCGATTCCTTGACAGGGTTTATCGCCTGTCTGAACGCGAAATCGTGGATATCGAACCGCCCGAGGCGCTTGTCAGGCTGCTCCACAAGACAATAAAAAAGGTGAGTCTGGATACCGAACACCTTGAGTTCAATACGGCAATCGCGCAGATGATGATCTTCATAAACGAGGTGTTCAGGGAAGAGGTGCTCCACCGGGGCGTATGGCAGCCGTTTGTTCTGCTGCTTTCACCCTATGCTCCTCACCTCGCTGAAGAGCTGTGGGAAAAACTCGGGCACAAACCGTCGATCTCAGGAGTTTCCTGGCCGCAGTGGATCGAAGAACTCTCCTTCGACACCCGGATCACCGTAGTCGTGCAGGTGAACGGGAAAGTTCGCAGCAAGCTCGAGGTAGCTCCCGGCCGTTCTGAACAGGAACTGAAGGAGATGGCGCTCTCGCTTGACCGAATAAAGGAACTCACCGAAGGGCTTACGATCGTAAAGATAATTACCGTACCCGACAAGCTCGTGAACATCGTAGTCCGCTGACCCACAGGCCTATTCAAAGGACGCCGAAAACCACTCAATTCGTCCGTCCGGCTTCACCTCAAGGTCAAGCCGGACGTCACTCGCTGAGCTCTCACTGTGCTCCACGACAAATCGATGCATGCCCTGGCCAAGCTTTCCGAACGAAACTGTCGATCGATCCTCAGTATCATCAGCCGCGGCTGCTGCGAGCAGAAGATCCGGCGCGAGTGCATTTTCAGTCAATAACCTGATCCCGGGAAGCGCGCCGAGAGTCGAGGGCAGCTGCAGAACTACCTCTGACAGCGCAGCCGGCCGGATCCAGTCTGCCCTGAACGCACCTTCAGCAAAATGTCCTGCAATTCCCGCGAGGTCGGCGTTCCAGGGATTCCCTCCGGTCCGAACGGGGAGCTCAGCGAGCAGCCTCGGCACATTGATGCGGTCAATGTCGATTTCACCGTCAAGCAGAGTGATAAGAACCTGCGCCGCGGGCCCATTCAGCCAGTCGAGCGGGAGCTCACCGTCTTCTGCTGCACCGCAGGGGAAGACGGCTCCGGCGGGGAGGAGACTCACCTCCTGCGAGCCGAAGACTGGATAGGCGAGTATTGGCACGAAGGTTCCCTTATTGAGCTGAAGTTCGACCGTTGCCGTACCGGGCGAGAGGGCAACGGCAAAGGTTACGCCGTCCTGACGATAGGAGAGGTGAAATGCGCGCGGTTCGGACAGCACCAGCCACTGCGCGGGAAGTTCGGGAAGTTTCACAGTGACCGGACGCTGCGTGGAATAGAATGAACATCCATCAATGGTGAACCAGATGAGAAGGGGAAATAGCAGCCCGGGAGCCACCGAATGAGAGAATGACGGGTTCATATAATTGATAACAGGCTGAATTAGATCGTGATTGTCGATTTCTCCATTCTGGTTCATAATGGTGGCGATATGGAAGCTGACCCCCGCTCCCCGCTCGCGCCTCGATCGGATACGCCAGACCAGACCTCCGCGGAGTTCGCGGAGCGCCTTCAGGTTGCTCTGGCACGAAAGGGTGAAGCGTTGGGCAAAAGTGAACTACCCCGCCTCAAGGAAACGTTGCGGGTCTTTCACCTCACGTTCAAGACGCTGTACGATGTCCTGCTGAAGAAGGGGCTTCTCCATGAAGACCCGTACAAGCACGATCAGAAGATTTCCGAAATTACCATTCCCTCAAACAGTCCATTCCTCGAATCCGAGCGGGACACTCAGATGTCGGTCCGCCTCTCCGAATTCGAATCCCAGCTGGACTTCCTGAACCACTTCTACCAGTTCAGCCTCGAGTTCCTCGATCTGCGCCGCATAAAGAACCTGGTCGCGTTGACCAGCTACTTTCGATGGTCTCAACTCTCTCCGACATCCGACCAGACGACAACCCGTGTCCTCGCGGAGCTGCTGGAAAAGATAACCAAAGGTGGAGATCCGCTTTCGAGCGGCATAGTGGGTGATGCTCACGCACAACTTGCGAAATTGCAGAAGAATATACTTGCGGACCTCAAGACAGTTGCCGATTTCCAGCGGGAGACATACAAGCTTCGCCTTCGGGTGATGATTCTCCCCGGTCTCGCTCTTCCCTCCGCTCCGGCTGCGCGTATGGATGATTCGATACGGTCGATCAAGAAGCAGTTTGGACACGCGATATCCGACGAAGCGTTCTACCCGGAGCTGGCGCAGGAGGTCATTCAGGAAGAGTATGCGCCGAATGCTGAGCAGCGGCGCGCTGAGATGCTGAAACGGCTCTCCGTCGAAGAGAAGAAACAGAAGAACGTGGAACCAGAGGATGAGCTTCGGCGAATTCTCACCGAAGCTATCCGGGCACTTGCGGTTACCAACCGGTCAATTGAGGAAGCACTCGCCAAGCTTCAGGACAATTCTACCCTGCTTGAATCGCGACACCTGAGCTTCGGCGAGCGGCTGCGCCGCTGGGCACTGAGGGCATTGGGCAGAAAGGAGCGGAAGGAGACGTACGAGGTGAGGTACAATGACATCACCACTTCCGCGGTTCAGCGCGAGACACTCGAGTTTCGCGAGTTCTGCAGGGACGCCGAGCGCAAAGCGCGGCTCTACGCGGGAATTACCACCAGAACCGGGGCAATATCGAAGCGGATCGAAGGCGCGGCAGAGGATCAGTTATTCTCGTTCCTGTCGCGCAACATAACCGAGGCGCAGCTCCTGTATCGAAGGCTCCAGTCACTTGATGCATTCTTCAAGGAGACTCTGCCTGAACCGGACCGTCAGCAGTTGCGCGGCATTAAGACCGAGCTCACGGCAATGAAGAACAACATCATAAAGGCGAATCGCCAGAAGCACGAATATGCCGCACGAAAGGAAGAGAGCGACCAGTTCAAGAAGCTCGGTCTGGGAGAGAGTACCGAAACGCCTCTCTGATTTGTATTAGGAACAGATCAGAAAGTTTCGCTTGACTATAGACCGGACGGCTCATATCATTCGGATATGAGTAAAAGAGTCCGAATCAGTGCAATAATCCTCTCACTTACGGTTCTTGCTGCGACGGCCTTTGCGCAGCAGAACTCACTCAACTACCAGTCGTTCCAGCCCTACGGGAAGCAGGCTCCGTTCACCTCGAGTGAGCTGACACGGTTCATGGCAGACTGGCCGAGCGTGGTAACGTGGGGCAATCAGCATCATGAAGATTTCTCCGGAGCCAAAAACGCCAGTGATCTTGCTGGTCTGTTCGCGGCGGCTGATTTCCAGGCGTTCATTACGTCGAAAGGATGGACTGTCAATCGATTCGGTTATGTTGCCGCGGAGGTTGCTCTCTGCCTCGGGGCGATCGAGATGAAGGCCCAGATGCCGGAGGCAGACAGTCAGATGCAGGCCGCAATAGATCAGATCAAGAACAACCCGAACATGAGCGCAGAGCAGAAGGCGTCTACTATCCAGATGATGCAGGGAACCCAGGGACAGATACTCGAGGTGTTCAAGCATGTTCCGCAATCCGAGATTGACCTGGTCACCCCGAAGCAGGAAGAGCTGAAGACCATGTTCGAACAGACGAACTGATTCGGTCAGGTCATTGCGCGGTAGGTGCCAAGCACTCGCAAGTCATCGGATTTCTGTGACAACTCATCCATCGCGGCGCTGAAAACTCCCTGCTCGCGCGGTATCTCTACGTCAACATAGAACATGTACTGCCACGGCTTTCCGTGTATCGGACGGGATTCCAGTTTCTTCATATTCAGCTTCCGGTCGGATAGAATTTTCAGACAGTCGTAGAGGGCACCCGGAGTGTCTGGGGTGGAAAACACGATTGACGCCTTGTCAGGTTCCCGCTCGGATGAACCGTTTTCCCGGGAAAGGACGGCAAATCGCGTGTAGTTCTGCGGATTGGTCTCTATTCCCTCACGAAGCACCTGCATGCCGTACACTCCCGCGGCCTCGGAACTTGCTATTGCCGCGTTGGAGCTATCGTTCTCACGCGCTATGTGAGCAACCGAGCCGGCAGTATCGTAGAATGACATCCGCTGCCAGGATGAGTGAGCATCGAGAAACTTCGCGCACTGCGCAAGCCCCTGCGGGTGGGAAAAGACCCGCTTTATCTGCTCCATTGTAGCACCGGGAATTCCGATCAGACTGTGCATGATGCGAATCTGGATCTCACCGACAATGTGGATATCCGGGTACTGCAGAAAGAGATCGTAGTTTTCGTGGATGGATCCGGCGAGCGAGTTTTCGAGTGGTACCACGCCGTACGCCGCGCTTCCGTCGAGCACTGCATCGAAGACATCGCGAAACGACTGCTTTGCACGCGGAACAGCGTCTTCCGACTGAAAATACCGTTTCACCGCCTGTTCGCTGTACGCGCCGCGCTCACCCTGAAACGCCACCTCCCGGGACGCATCGGCGTCCGGCTCGCGAAGGACGTCCGCAAGTGAAGTGCGGGCGGTCCGGAGCTCCGGCAGTCGAGTCACTTCGCGCTCAACGACCGGTGAGAGAGCCTGAATGTCCCGCATGAGGCGTTCGAACTGATCCGGGTAGAGCGCCTGAGGGCCATCCGATAATGCCTTCTCCGGCTGGGGATGAACCTCGACGATAAGCCCGTCGGCTCCTGCGGCAACCGAACCGAGCGCCACAGGCGATACTTTGTCGCGAAATCCTACTGCGTGGCTCGGATCTACAATGATCGGCAGATGACTCAGCTTGCGGACCACCGGAATAGCGGAAACGTCGAGCGTGAATCGCGTCGCTGTTTCGAACGTGCGGATTCCGCGCTCGCAGAGTACGATCTGGTCGGTGCCGTGTGCCATGAGGTATTCGGCAGCCATAAGCCACTCCTCGATGGTGGCGGCAATGCCTCGCTTCAGCAGAACTGGCATCCCCTGCGCGCCGACTGCCTTCAGGAGCTCGAAGTTCTGCATGTTACGCGCCCCGATCTGATACATGTCCACGTAGTCTCTCATAAGTTCGACGTGCGTCGGCGACACTACCTCGGAGGTTACCGGCATTCCTGTTCGTTCGCCCGCCTCTTTCAGATATTTCAACCCCTCTTCACCGAGCCCCTGGAATGAGTAGGGTGAAGTTCGCGGCTTGAACGCGCCGCCGCGAAGAATAACGGCGCCCGAGCGGCAGACGCAGTCGGCCGTTTCGAACATCTGCTCGCGGGATTCGACCGAGCACGGTCCTGCAATCATCGTGATCCGATGCCCGCCTATCTTCACCGGTCCCACCGAAACAATGGTATCTGCCTTCTGGAGCTCGCGGGAGGCAAGTTTGTAGGGCTTGGTTATGGGTATGACTTTCTCGACGCCCGGCAGAATCTGCACTTCACGTATGTCGAGGGCGACGTGGCCCACCGCACCGAAAATCGTCTCTTCGACGCCGACGATTTCCCGCACCTTCAGCCCTTTTCCTTCCAGGTATGTGCGAACCCGGGACTTGTCATCGTCACGGATGTTCCGTTCGAGAATTACGACCACAATGACGCTCCTGTAACTATGTTACGATTTTTCAATTCCGCGTTCTATGTATGCCCGGAAGTCCTCGGTCAGAAATCGCTGAAACTGAAGAATTCGGCTCACGTAGCTGCGCGTGCTTGCGGGAATGTCGCGGTTGAGTACCGTGGTGAGTCCTGCATTGTAGATGGCGATGGCGCCTGCTTCATTCGATGAGAGCTCGAGACAGTACTTCAGGTGGCGGATACCGTATTCAATGTTCGTGTCCGGGTGAAAGAAGTCTCCGACCGAAAGATTGGGAAAACTCAGGGAGTTCAGCTGGAAAATTCCACGGTCCACCGAGCTTGCGTTGACGTTGACCGCCTGGGATACGTAGCGGCTCTCCACCCACGCAAGCGAGAACGCAAGCAGAAGCGGGACGTTATTGTGGTCGGCGTGATACAGAATTGAGAGTGCAACGTCATCCGAGTTTGTGAGATTGCAGAAGTAGTCGATGACAAGGCTGCGGACGCCGGGATCCCGGTAGAGGCTGAGTCCCGGATCCGGCAGCTGCAGCAGGCGGGCAACCCGTACGCGATCGTTGTCGGTGAGTCGGGATTTCGCCATTGCAAGCTCGGCGGCGGTTGGGCGAACAAACTGCTCTTTCACGCTGCTGCGCGGGTCATAGAACGCGCCGCGCTGATCGACCAGCACCGAGCCTGTACTGCAGCTCAGAAGCGCGGCAAGAATCGAGAGGAATAGTAATCTGTTGACGCTGAACGTCTCCGGGAGAAGCCTCATGGTAATGGGGAAAAATACTACGAATCGGGGAATGTATGGAAGAGGACGGTGGATCGAAGTGTCACCCGGCAGTTTTGATCATAATCGCCTGACCGTTCAGATTGTGGATGACGACGCGGCCGGCAACCGGGAAGTTCTCATTTACGTGGGCGGTAACGCCTTCACAACCGTAGAATCCGTAGTCATCGTAGACCACAATGCCGCCGACCACCAGCCGCGGCCAGATCCACTCAAGTACATCCGAAGCTGATTGATAGACATCAACATCGATGTGACAGAAGCAGAAAGTGCGATCGGCCACCTGTTCCCCCGTCTGCTCAGGGAACATGCCGGTCAGAAGAGTCGCATTGTCAAGTTCGAGTTCGTCGAGCAGCGAAGAAACCAGCTGCGCGCTGGTGTTCGCGTGTTCGCCTCCCCGGTAGTAGGTGTCCCGCGCACCTGCCTTGACCACTCCACTGAATGTGTCGGCAAGATAGACACGCTTTCTCTCGGAGGTGGCGAGGAGGGCGGCTCTGCTCGCGATGATTGCCCCGGTACCGCCCCGCCAGACGCCGACTTCCAGAAGATCTCCACTCAGGGCCGCCGTCTGCTCAACGAGTTTCCAGAGACTGTAACAACGATAGACATCGACGAGCGTGCTGCCGGAAGCGAACTGATAAACTTGTTGAAAGGCTGTGTCCGAAAGCCAGGGTGCGTAATTTGCGAGAGGTTGTACTCTCTCGTATCCGGCTGCAAGAAGCACTTGATCACTTGTTCGGCCCTGAGTGGTCATACGATACTTATCGAGCGCGCCTCTTCCTGACTTGAGGAATTATCGATCATGGAGGGCGGCTTTTTTGTTCTGGTCGGCTGCTTTTGTTCCGTGTTATGCTTTTCATGGAGAACAGAACATGATCATCGGTGTACCAAAAGAGATCAAACGACATGAGTACCGCATCGGCATGACACCCCAGTGCGTTCGCAGTTATACCAGCCACGGACATTCGGTCCTCGTTGAGCGGGGAGCGGGAGCCGGTTCAGGCTATGAAGATGCCGAATATGAAAAGCAGGGTGCGCAGATACTGCCGCGAGCATCCGACATCTTCGGTCGGGCAGAGATGATTGTAAAGGTGAAGGAGCCGCTTCCGGATGAGTACCAGATGCTCACCGACGGCCAGATTCTCTACACGTACCTCCACCTTGCGGCGAACCGGGAACTTGCACAGGTTCTTATTGACCGGCGCACGACGGGGATCGCCTACGAGACCATCGAGCTGCCGGATCACTCGCTGCCCTGTCTCACGCCGATGAGCGAAATTGCGGGCCGACTATCGGTTCAGGAGGGGGCAAAGTACCTCGAAAAGGAGTTCGGCGGACGCGGAATCCTGCTGGGCGGCGTGCCGGGGGTTCCGCGTGGGAACGTGGCAATTCTCGGAGGCGGTGTAGTGGGAACGAACGCCTGCAAGATAGCGGTGGGAATCGGCGCGAATGTGACGATTCTGGACGTAAACGCGCGCAGACTCGCCTACCTCGACGACATCTTCGGAAGTTCGATTACAACGCTCTACGCTACTGAAGCAAACATCGAGTTTGTGCTCGCCGAGGCCGATATCCTCATCGGCGCGGTGCTCCTGCCCGGAGAATCGACCCCGAAGCTCATCCGCAGGGAGCATCTTGCGATGATGAAACCCGGGGCTGTACTGGTCGATGTGGCGATCGACCAGGGCGGTTGTGCTGAGACAAGCAGACCGACCACGCACGATCAACCCATCTATATCGTCGACAACGTCGTACACTATTGTGTGGCGAACATGCCCGGTGCGGTCGCACGATCCTCTACTATCGCGCTGACAAGTGTAACCCTTTCATACGGCCTGCTCATTGCCGACCAGGGAATCGAGAAGGCAATGCGCAGCCACGCGGCAATTCTCGCCGGCGTCAACACGTTCCAGGGCAGGTGCACGCATGCAGGCGTCGCCCGAAGCTGCGGATTGGAATACACGGCCCTGTAGCGGTCCGTTCGGACAGGGGAAACAGGTAGAGCACAGAGGGGGTGCATTTGTTGTATGATGTAGCCGACTTAAGTTCAGTAGCGAAGGACGAAGCATGAGATCCAACAGTGCGTGCGCGGGCATGGTGCTCGCTTTTTTTTGTATAGCCGGTACCGCGTTCGGACAGACCGCCGATAACCAGCCAGCAAACAATGTATTTGTCGTCAACTACCTTCCTTCCCAGATTGAGCTCAACCCGATGAAGAGCTTCTCTTCTACCGAAGCTCAGATCTTCACCGCAATCTATGAAGGACTGGTCACCTACAATCCGCTCACCATGAAACCGGTACCGGGAGTTGCCGCATACTGGGAGGTCTCGCCGGACGGCAAAATGTACACATTCCACCTTCGGCAGGATGCTCTGTACTGGAACGGGGATCAGGTCACCGCCCAGGACTTCAGAAACTCGTGGCTGGAACTCCTGAACCCTGAGAATCACTCACCCTACTCGTTTCTGCTCGATGTCGTGAAGGGTGCCGAAAACTACCGGAAAGGCATAAACAAGGACCCCAACAGTGTCGGAATTCATGCAATTTCGAAAACCATCCTTGAAGTTCAGCTCGCGCATCCGGCGGCGCAATTCCTCGACATTCTGTGTCACCACAGCTTTGTCCCGGTGCACCCGAGCATGCTGAAGTTCGGTGACTGGTCGAAACTTCCGTCGGTAATTGGCAATGGCGCATACTACATCGTGAAGAAAAGCGACTCGGAGATTGACCTCGCGAAGAACGACCTCTACTGGGACGCCTCGAACGTTCACATACCCTACATCCACATCACGTTCAGGAATGACGCCGCTGCGGTGACCAGGGATTTCAATGAAGGAAAAATCCAGTGGATAGCCGGTGGTATCCTTCTCGATAAGGTGCAGAACAAGGACTCGGTCGTCATCAACCAGTTATTCGCAACTACCTACTTCTACTTCAACGCGTCAGTCGCTCCGTGGAACGATCCGCGAGTTCGCAAGGCGCTGGTGGAACTGCTCCCGCTCGAGGAGATGCGAAGCACGAAATACCAGTACATCCCCGCCACGACCCTCGTTCCGCCAATTCCCTACTATCCGAGCGTCAAAGGGATCACAAAGACGGACAAAACCGACGCGATGAAGCTGCTCTCTGAAGCAGGATTTCCGGACGGAAAAGGATTGCCGTCGATCACCATTCAGGTACCGCAGGGTTCCGAAGATGGCGGAATGGCGGGACTCATTGCCAAGGCGTGGAACGATGCGCTCGGCATCGAGGTGAAGATCGCGAACAAACCGTATCAGCAGTACGTGGACAATCTGTCGAAGGACAACTACACGCTCGCAACGCTCACCTGGATCGGTGACTTCGCGGATCCACTCACTTTCCTGCAGATGTGGACTACCGGCAGCAACCTGAATGACGCGCACTATTCCGACACCACCTTCAACAACTACGTAACGCAGTCGCTCGGCGAATCTGGAATACCGCGCTACGAGCTCCTTGGCAAGGCGGAAGAGGAACTGCTCTCCGGAGGCGAGGTAATTCCCTTGAGTCACTCGCCGGCGATAAACGTCATCGACCTCACGCAGATCGATGGATGGTATCCGAATCCGCTCGATATACATCCGTTCAAGTACCTTCAATTCGCAGCGCTGAAGCCGCTCAAGGGTATCGTAAAAGCGCAGGGTACCGGGCCGCTGATTGCGGATGCAGTCGGCCGCTGAAAATCATGCTGCAGCGTGCCGTCACTTACTGTCGGCGCGCGGTGATCCGTTCGACGAGCAGTTGCAGCGGCTTTCTGAAGATTACCCCAAGAAGGAACAGAAGCAGGGCCGCTGCGGTGACGATGATGGTCACCGTCCAGTTGCTCTGCGCCGCTGCGCTCCCGATTACCGCACTGGCAATTATGCCGGGCAATCTGCCTGACATCGAGATTCCCAGAAACTGGAAAAAACCTATCCGGGAGAGACCTGCCACATAGCAGAGGATGTCTTTGGGTATGCCCGGAATGAGGAACAGGAGAAAAAAACCGACTCTGGCGCGAGGCGAACTGATGATCGATTCAAACTTTTCAACCCGATCGGCCCGGAACAGACCTTCGACGAACGCAATTCCGAGCGTGCGGGAGAGGTAGAAGTTGAACGCTGAGCCTGCCGCGATGCCGATCACCGAATAGAC
>DATKUC010000277.1:0-3053 GCA_035530835.1 Spirochaetia bacterium | reverse complement strand
GATCTGGCGCGGCGGCTGCATCATTCGGGCCGCGATGCTTGAGGAGATCCGCAATGCATGGACGCGGTCGAAAGGACTTCTCAACATGCTTCTTGACAGGACGTTTGCCGAAGAGCTTGATCGGACACAGGCGGCAGCCCGGGAAGTGGCGGCCCTCGCGGTTACACATGGAATTCCGGCAGCCGCGCTTCTCGGTGCAGTTTCCTACTACGATTCCTACAGGAGCGGATGGCTGCCGGCAAATCTCGTCCAGGCTCAGCGGGACTATTTTGGATCTCACACATACGAACGGGTCGATGAGAAAGGCTCCTTTCACACCCAGTGGCAGAAACTCAACAAATAGGAGAACGTCCATGCCTCAAACGAAGAACAGACCTTCCGCATCTGTCCTCGTCGTATTCGGTGGTGCCGGGGACCTTGCCTGGCGCAAACTCATTCCGGCGGTCTACAACCTTGATCTGGACGACTGGCTGCCTGAACACTTTGCCGTAATCGCCGTGGATATCAAGGAGATGACCGACCAGCAATTCCGCGATCATCTTGAAGAAGGAGTTGAGAAGTTCTCCCGCAGGGGGAAAGTGGACGGAGAAAAGTGGAAGAGCCTCGCGGCAAACATCAGGTATCATCGCGCGGATTTCAAGGACCCTGCCTCATACGAATCGCTGTGCAAATTAATCGACGACTATCAACGTGAATGGAACGAAGAAGCAAACCAGATCTTCTACATGGCAATCCCGCCGCAACTGTTGCCCGGTGTTGCCGAGCAGCTCGGGACTCAGGGCCTCTGTGCGGACCCGGAGAAATCCCGGATAGTTGCGGAAAAGCCATTCGGTCACGATCTTGAAAGTGCTCGAGAGCTGAACGATCTGCTGCGCCGTTACTTTGCCGAAAATCAGATCTACCGTATCGATCACTACCTCGGAAAGGAAACAGTGCAGAATCTCCTTGCATTTCGATTCGCCAACGCTCTGTTCGAACCGCTCTGGAACCGCAACTACATTGATCACGTTCAGATTACAGTTGCGGAGGAAGTCGGTGTTGAACATCGCGGCGGATACTACGACCACGCCGGCGCGCTCAGAGATATGGTTCAGAATCATCTGTTGCAGCTGCTCTGCCTCATTGCCATGGAACCTCCAGTCTCCTTCGATGCGGACGAGGTCCGTAGCAAGAAGGTAGATGTGCTGCACGCAATACGCCTCTATCGTCGTGACGAGGTACACAAGTACGCAGTACGGGGACAGTATGGCCAGGGAGCAAACTCCGGATCGAACAGCGTGGGGTACCGCGAAGAGCCGGGCGTGAATCCGGAATCTGCAACCGAAACATTTACCGCGCTGAAGATGTTTGTTGACAACTGGCGGTGGCAGGATGTGCCGTTCTATCTGCGGACCGGTAAACGGCTGCCCACAAAGGCGTCGGTAATTACGATCCAGTTCGGCGCAGTGCCGCACCAGTCGTTTCCGCGCATGGCAACCACAAACTGGCAGCCTAACCGGCTGGTCCTGAGTATACAACCGGAGGCGGGAATCCGGCTGCGTTTCCAGGCAAAGCAACCGGGACTCGAAATGCTGCTCAATCCGGTGGACATGATTTTCAACTATACCGACGCATACACAATTGATCCGCCGGAGGCATACGAAACGCTACTTATCGATATCATGCTCGGTGACATAACGCTGTTCATGCGCGAAGATCAGGTTCGTGCGGCGTGGCAGGCCATTGAACCGATCATGAGCGCATGGGATGAAACGCCGAGCCTCGATTTCCCGAATTATGGGAGCGGAACCTGGGGCCCCGAGGATGCCGAAGCTCTCATTGCGCAGGACGGCAGAAAATGGGTAATGTTACCTCTCCTGCAAAAGGAACAGAAGCGTTCATAGCAGCATTGTCGGCAACAGAGGAGATACGCATCATGCAGGATAAAAAACTCGCTCACAAAATTCATTTCGGCGGCCAGATTCTTCCGGGATTCGACCCCGAGGTGCTGCTCGCACGGGAAGAGCATCGAAAGGCGATGCTCCCGCCGGACGAGATCCTCCCGCAATTTCTCACCCGGACCGACGCCGTCATGCTTGACATTGGCTGCGGGTCTGGATTCTTCACGCTCCCCGCGGCAAGATTTTTGACGGCAGGGAAGGTGTATGCGCTTGATCTGCAGAAGTCCATGGTGGACATGACCCTGCGCCGGGCAAACGAGGAACAGCTTTCGAACATCGAGGGAATCACCGCCCCCGCGGCAAACGTCCCGCTTGCCGACAGCTCAGTCGACGCAGTTCTCATGTCCATGATGCTCCACGACATCGATACCCGCACTCAGGCTCTCGCGGAAGCTGCCCGCGTTCTCAAACCTGGCGGCACGCTCTTCATGATAGAAATCGACCGGATCGACGGCGGTTTCGGTCCGCCAATGGAGGTTCGCATCCCCCCGAACGAACTTCGCGAAATGCTCGGCGAAGCCGGTCTCACCGTGCTCGAGGTGAGTGATTCGCCCAGGCAGAAGAGCCTCTACTTTGTACGGGCAGAGTTAGCTTTGGCGTAGGACATCCAGCGATCAGGACAAATCTAACCCACCCCATATCAACGTTACCGACCGTTCTCTCCTCATCTGGCACTTGCGCGTGGAGATAGGTTCTCCTATGATTTGAGATCATAGGGAAGAGGAGAGAAAAATGGGGAGAAAATTGTCAATCATTGGTATCCTGGCGATCCTCGTCGGCGCATTTCTGTTGCTTGACGGGATCGAAGGTTTGACGCACGCGAATTCCCTGTTCGGCAGGATCGGCGGCGCGTTCAATCAGGGCGGGAGAACGGTCACGATCATCGTGAGCGTGATCGAAGTCCTCGCGGGCGGGCTGCTCGTCCTCGCGCAGTTCATGAGCATCGGATCGCTCGACGGTCCACTTCGGTTGGGAATATTCATCGCGTGGATCGTTGTGATGGTATTCGCTCTCCTGATCAACAACTTCCAACCCGGCGCGATCGGTTGGTGGCGTACGCTTGCCGAATACTCAATCGTGCTTGCCGTAATCTGGATGCTCAGAGGCGAGCGA
>DATKUC010000276.1:0-18314 GCA_035530835.1 Spirochaetia bacterium | reverse complement strand
TGCCGCGGTGCTCGGCGGCAAGGTCAGCGTTCTCGACGAAGACATCAGCGCCGCCACGCCCAAACAGGCACTTCAGGCGGGAATCGCCCACATACCCGAGGATCGTCTGCGGGACGGATTGGTGGGTTCGTTCTCGATTGCAGAGAACATGGTGCTCGACGTATTCGACGAGGCTCCCTTTTCAAAAGGGGGCGCGCTCGACTGGGACAGGATTCGCAGTTCGGCTACCGATCGCATGGCGGAGTTTGATGTGCGTGCGCGCTCAAACGCAGTGCCGGTGCGAACTCTCTCAGGCGGTAATCAGCAGAAGGTCATTGTTGCCCGAGAGTTAACCCGCAAGATACGCGTGATTGTCGCATCACAGCCGACACGTGGCCTGGACGTCGGATCGATAGAGTATGTTCATCGGCGCCTCGTTGAGGCCCGTGATGCAGGCGCGGCGGTACTCCTGGTGTCGGTTGAGCTTGATGAAGTAATGGCGCTCGCCGATTCAATTGTGGTCATGTACCGGGGGAAACTAACCGGGCCATTCCCTTCAGGGAAACTGTCGCGCGAGCAGATCGGACTTCTCATGGCCGGCTCGTCTCCGGCTGAAATCGGCGTGGGAGGTGATCAATGAGCGAAGTCTCTCCGGAGTCTTCGGGAACAGAGGCGCAAAGGTCCGGCGACGACGCACCAGGGTTGCTCAGGAAGATCAGCCATTTCCTGCTGAGCGGGAATACTCTGATCATTACCGTACTGGCGTTCTTCAGCGCTATCGTTATAGGCGCCATCATCATCGTGCTCGCAACACCGAAAGCAACCGGCGCCTGGGCACAATTCCTCAGCTCACCCGGAAACGCGTTCGCCCAGTCCTGGTTTGCCATCGCGAACGCCTACGGATCGCTCCTGCAGGGATCACTCGGCAGCGCGGCGGCGATTTCCGAGACACTGGTTTCAACCACGCCTCTCATGATGTCGGGGCTCGGTATCGCTCTCGCGTTTCGCGCCGGACTCTTCAATATCGGTGGGCAGGGACAGGTTATCCTTGGCGCTGCCGGCGCAACGCTCGCGGGCTTTCTGTTCGCCGGTCTACCCCCGATGCTCCACATTCCGCTCGCAATCCTGTTCGGTGTTGCCTTTGGTGCCGCCTGGGGTTTCATACCCGGAATTCTCAAGGCTCGGACCGGGGCTCACGAAGTTATCACATCGATGATGTTGAACTACGTGGGATTGAATCTGCTTACATTTCTGCTCACCAGCGGGCTCTACCAGGCTCCGCCGCGGAATCAGGCGATTTCCAAGACTATCGCCGAGTCAGCACGTTTGCCCCATCTGCTCGGACCATCGTTGCGCGTTAACATCGGTATTATTCTCGCAATTGTGTTCGCCATTGGAGTCTCATGGCTGCTCAACAAGAGCACCATCGGTTTCCGGTTCCGCATGCTCGGGGCCAATCGCGACGCCGCGCGGGTAGCAGGCGTGAACATCCGCAGGCAGTACATCCTGGCGTTGACGCTTGCGGGCGGTCTTGTCGGGCTGGCGGGTGCGTTCCAGGTGATGGGTGTCGACTACCGCATGGCGCCGCTCTACGGCGGTACCGTCGGCTTCGATGGAATTACCGTTGCGATTCTTGGGCGTGGCTCCCCGCTCGGTGTTGCGCTCTCCGCGTTGCTGTTTGGTGCGTTTACCGCCGGAGGGCGGACCATGCAGGTCAACACGAATATCCCGCTGCAACTGGTTGAAGTGCTGCAGGCGCTGGTGGTTCTGTTCGTCGCGGCACCCGGCGTTATCCGGACGATCTATCGCATACGGCTCGCCCGCGCCGGGGAGCGCATCTTCGGAGGGTGGGGCGGATGAGCAATCACAAATCGGAATCTGATGAGATTACCGGACTTCTGCTGCATGTTTCGAAGGACCCGGCCGCTGCGCGTCGGAACGGACTCGGGTTTGCCCTGCTTGTAACTGCAGCCATTATCTTCGCAATTTTTGCAACAGCGGCCGGACCGGGAGTCATGACGACCTTTGCGCTGAATGCTCGCCCTGCGCTGCATATTCCCGACCTGCATCTGCCGGTGCTCGCCACAACGATTCTCTTCGGTGCGATTACCGCGGCTCTCGGTGTGCTGCAGCTCCTGTGGAAGAGTAATCGCCACACGTACCTTCTTTTCAGCATCGGCATGGTGCTTTTTGGTTTTGCGTTCCTCGCGTGGGCCGGCAAGAATGTGACAGTCGATGTTGAAGGGTTGCTTACTGCATCGCTTATTCAGGCGGTACCGCTTACGCTGGGGGCGCTCTCCGGCCTTCTGTGCGAGCGTGCAGGCGTTATCAACATCGCAATTGAAGGACAGTTTCTGGTTTCCGCCTTCTTCGGTGCAATGGTAGGCAGCGCGTCGCATAGTCTCTGGCTGGGACTGCTTTCAGGTGCAATCGTAGGTGGAATGATCGGCCTCATCCTCGCGATATTCGCCATTACCTATGCAGCCGACCAGATCATAGTCGGTGTTGTGCTGGACGCCTTTGCGCTTGGCCTTACCAGTTTCTTTCTTCAGGGCTGGCTCATACCGAATCAGGCTACGTTGAACAGCCCCTCAGTGTTCAATCCGATTTCGATACCGATCCTCGATCGCATACCGATCCTCGGGCCGCTGCTGTTCAATCAGAACATATTTGTATATCTGACAATCATCATTCTCGTCGTGGTTCAGATCGGTCTTTTCCAGACCCGATGGGGATTGCGTGTCCGAGCGGTCGGTGAGCATCCCCAGGCAGCCGATACGGTCGGGATTAATGTGAACCGGGTTCGCTATCGAAATGTAATTCTCGGAGGCGTGGTAGCGGGCATCGGCGGCGCCTCATTTACCATCGGTTCGACCGGTCAGTTTGCGGTGAACATGACGGCGGGCCTGGGCTACATCGCTCTTGCGGCGATGATCTTCGGCAAATGGCGTCCGCTCGGAGCGCTCGGTGCGGCTCTTTTGTTCGGCTTTTCCGACGCTCTGCAGTTCACACTCTCTGTTCTGAATGTACCGATACCGTCTCCGTTCCTGTCGATGTTCCCCTACCTGGCGACAATTCTCGCGGTTGCAGGCCTTGTCGGGCGCGTAATGCCTCCTGCGGCCGACGGTCAGGTATACGTGCGGGAATGATAGCTGAATAGTCAAGAAGGGAGTGTGCTATGGGCGATGAGCTCTACGGTGGAATTGAGGCTGGTGGTACCAAATTTGTCTGCGCGGTGGGAACTGGTCCGGAAGATATCAGGGATGAAGTACGTTTCCCGACAACCGAACCGGAGCCGACGATCAGACAGGCTATCGAGTTCTTTCGCAATCAGAGACATGGGAAACTCAGATCGATCGGCATAAGTTCTTTTGGCCCGGTGGACCCGGATCCAGGTTCGCCGACCTTCGGATATATTACCACGACACCCAAGAAGCCGTGGGTTCACACTGACTTTGCAGGGGCTATCGGACGAGCACTGGCTGTTCCGGTAGGGTTCGACACCGATGTCAACGGCGCCGCCCTTGGTGAGTGGCGATGGGGTGCTGGTCGAAGTCTGAACACGATCATCTATCTCACGGTGGGAACCGGGATAGGCGGCGGAGTGCTCTTAAGCGGTACTCCTCATCACGGCATGATACATCCTGAGATGGGGCATGTACGGATTCCGCATGACTTCAAGCGTGATCCGTTCAAAGGGAGTTGTCCGTATCACGGAGATTGTCTCGAGGGGCTCGCGTCGGGTCCGGCTATCGAGGCGCGAACCGGCAGGAAGGGCAGCGATATTCAGCCGTCTGACCCTGTCTGGGACCTGATTGCGGAATACCTCGCCTATGCGCTTGTGAATTATATCGTGGTCCTGTCGCCGCAACGACTCATTCTCGGCGGCGGGGTAATGGATCAGACGCAGCTATTTCCGAAGATCAGGACGCGCGTGCACTCATTGCTGAACGGTTACATACATTCTCCGGCAATTCTTGATCACATGGATTCGTACATTGTGCCGCCGGGGCTCGGCAACCGGGCTGGGGTGCTTGGTTCTATTGCGCTTGCGATGGAGGCGGCAGCACGAGAGTAGCAGTCAGAGCACGGCTTCAGAAGCGGCCGTGTGGATCGGCTACTCTTTCCAGGGGAATATCATGCCCCGAAGCGATCGCTTTCCCACCTTCTCGCGCTCATCAATGAGGAGTGCGTCCCACGGTATCTGTTTGCGGTTCGCGTCCGGGTTCTCCTCGAGGTAGTCGTACTTGAGCAACCTGAGCTTCAGTCCGACGTTGAGCCAGAGCAGCATGCCGCCAAGGCCGGGAATCAGAAATGCGGTAAAGCCTGAGACCACGACTATGAGCAGGGCACCGACTCCGCTTACCAGCGCGTAGTAAGTGTTGTCAAAGAATACGATGAAACACTTGCGGATGATCTTCGGAATCTTGCGATCGAGGCGGGCCATTATCGGATAGAAGAACTGGCTGGACAGAAGCCATATGACGCTCGCCCAGAAGAGAAAGACCAGCGCTGCAAGTCCGAGCAGGTTGCCCATGCTCGAGTAGACCGGGAGCGCGACGGACAGTACGAACACGTGCAGTATATAGATCCCGCCCAGGATGAGGCTTGAGACCCACGTCTCTTTCAGGTAGACGAGAATGTCCTTAAACTCAGGGGTCTTGTAATCTGAGATGTCCCGCGTAAGCAGGGAGGCCGCCCCCGCATAGACAAAGACCATCAGCACGCCAATGACCAGCGCAACGAAAAACAGCACGTTGCTGATTTGCGATAGCGCGTGCGGCACGAGAAGCGGCACGGTGAGCACCACGATGAAACCGAGGTTTATCAGGATAACTGCAAGGAAGTTATCCCAGGTGTCGAAGAATGCCTTCTTTATCATGAAAAGCAGCATAGAGGTGACTATAGACAGAAATGGTGGTTCCTGCAATATGATTCCTGCACGGTGCGGGAATGGGAAAACCTGAAAGGAAAGGAGAATCGGATGAATTATCGTCAACTGGGAAAGACTGGTTTCAAGGTGTCTGAGTTGTCGCTGGGAACATGGCAGGTGGGAGGCGGCTGGGGTGCCGATTTCGATGACAAGACTGCGGCGCGCATCATCAATGCAGCAATTGATACCGGCGTTAATTTCCTCGACACGGCGGACGTCTACAGCGATGGCAAGAGTGAAAACGCAGTCTCGCGCGTAGTGAAGGAGCGCCGGCAGGAGCTTTTCGTCGCGACCAAATGCGGCAGACGACTCAGTCCTCACAGCTCACAGATGTACACACCGGAAGCGGTCACCGGGTTTGTGCATGATAGTCTCAGGAACATGGCCGCCGACACGCTCGATCTGATCCAGCTTCACTGCCCTCCAACCGAGGTGTACTACAGGCCTGAGATATTTGAGACCTTCGATCGCCTTCGTGAGCAGGGCAAAATCCGCAACCTCGGTGTGAGCGTCGAGAAGGTCGAAGAAGGACTGAAGGCCATCGAGTATCCGAACGTCACAACAGTGCAGATCATCTTCAATATGTTTCGTCTGCGCCCATCAGAGCTGTTCTTCGCCGAAGCAAAGAGACGCAATATCGGTATCATAGTTCGGGTGCCGCTCGCGAGCGGACTACTCTCCGGCAAGTATGGTCGCAATACCCAGTTCCGCGCGGGCGATCACCGTAACTTCAACCGGGACGGAAAGGCATTCGACAAAGGGGAAACCTTCTCCGGCGTACCCTACGAGGTAGGGCTTGAGGCGGTCGATCGGCTCAAGAAGATTCTTCCTGCCGGCACCTCGATGCCGCTCGCAGCGCTCCGCTGGATACTGATGTTCCCCGAAGTGACCACGGTCATTCCGGGAGCAAGCAGCGCGGAACAGGCGCAGCAGAACGCGGGTGCCGTTGATCTTCCGCCGCTCTCAACTGTTCAGATGGAACAGATCCGTGCAGTCTACGATGAACTCATCCGCGCCCATGTGCACTATCTCTGGTAGGATTTGCGGTTAAGGTGCCTGGAACCAGGTCAGAATAGCCTGCGCGACGGCCTCTCGATCGACATCGTTTACCACGATATGGCCACTCCTGGTGAGCGTCAGTCGTTCATGGCGTTCTGAAGTTATGCTGTGTTCTATGATGTCTGCGGCTTCCACCGGCACGGCAGCGTCGTTCTGCGAGACAATGGTCAACGTCTGCGACTTCACGAGTCGCAGACGCTTCAGTGCGATTTTCTGCAGGTGTCGCAGAGAGGCAACCTGCGCTATCCAGTCGTACTTCCAGTAGTGCGGCGCGAGCGCCCGATACCCGGGGTCCTCAAATTTCTCTTCCGGCCGTTGTGCTCCGTGCCTTACAAGAAAGCGCAGAATCGGTGTCCATCTGATGGTCCGGTTCCTGGTAGTAATCGCAGGCGCCGCCAGAGCGATCCGATCAACTGCAAACATGGATGCGAGGATCAGTGTCAGTACTCCACCCATTGAGAGCCCTGCAACGTACACTTTTTCACATCGGTAACTCAAATCTAGGAACTCATCTATCGACCGTCTGAGCCACTCTCGCCATCCTGTCGTTCGAAAATCGGCGGTATTTGTTCCGTGGCCGGGGAGCCGCGGCACCGATACCGTGAATCCCCCGCGATTCAGCACCTCTGCAAGATACTTCAAGTCCCCGGGCACTCCGGTAAAGCCGTGCAGAAGAACTATTCCGGTGGTTCCGCCTTCGTAGAAGAGTGGAGCGGAAGGTGATTGGAGTGTGGTTTCCCGGGGAATATTCTTGTAGTTCAACTCAGCGTTCCTTCCTGTTGATCGCGATCGGCCATGCGAAATGTGCTGAGGAAATAGAGCACCAGAAGCACATCAATTCTCAGTACAGCATTTTCCTCGACGGTTCCTGCGGCTTGCCGCGCCTCGCGAACGAACCAGAGCCACAACCCGAACTTTGGATTGATGAAAACAGCGTATTCAAGGTAGAGATCTCTCGGCGTGCCATCAGGCAGCGCCATGGAGCCAAGGCTGTCCCCGATGGTGTTGCATAATTCGAGTGCCTGTACGTGCATTTCGCTTTCCAGGAGTACGCGGATCTGTCGCAGATCTTCAGTGATGCTCTCCCGCCGGGTTTCTGCCTCCTTTTGAGACAGTCTGGTCGAAGTGACTACGTTCGGCAGGTTCCGTATGGCATCCTGCAGCAGTCGCGCGCATCGAATCTGCCGTTGGGCCGCTCCACCGGTGACGTACTGGTAGAACTCACCGGGTTTTCCGAGGAGATTTCCCAGAGCAATGGCCAGCTGGTTGCGCAACACTGAATTACGGGTTCTGTGCATGCGCGGTACAATTTCCCAGGCGGCCTCGAGGATTCCCATTTTCGAGACAGCAGCCGCCCCGGTTGCGACCAGGCGTTCGGAACGAATCTGGCTGAAGACCTGAAGGATCTCCTCCGCGGCACTTTCTCCTCCGATTTCACCGAGTGCGTAAAGACACGCTTCGTTGAGATCTTCGGAAGGGTCAGTCATGCCCGAAATCAGATAGGGAAGTGCGCGCCGGTCTCCGATACGGCCAAGTGCGCGCGCTGCGAGCGACCGCACTGTCGAACCCGGATCCGAGAGTTCCTTGATCAGCGCATCAAACGCCTCAGGTGCCCCGATCCGACCAAGCGCACGGGTAGCTTCTTCGCGAACTTCCGAGTCCGGATCCTGCAGCCGCGAAAGCACCTCGTCGAGCGCCAGATTGCTCGTTGAACCTTCGATCGATCGCAATGCCCGCGCGACCCGATATGATTCGGTCGTACGGCTTATGGTGCCGATGTTCATGAATGTTCTGAAAACGCCGGGATTTGTCACGAGCGAGAAAACATAACCAACCGGCTTTCCCCTGCTTTCTTTGATACGGGAAAGTACTACCAGGCTGAGGAGAATGAGCACAAGGGATATGAGAATGACGATCTGCATCCCATGCAAAGTCAATCCGCCCGTAAGGACCAGTCGAACGTTCCTGAAGTAGGAGTCGAGCAATCCGCCGAGGAAACTGCCGAATGCCGAGATGATTCCGATGGCTGCCCAGTACCAGGAGACGTAGGATATGCGGTTCTTCTCCGGAGTCAGACTGAGCATGAGCTGATTCGAACCGTCCCAGAACGCGGGCGCCAGAACTCCGCCTGTCAATGCGATGAGCGGCAGAATGAATGTATAGTTCGCATGGCTCAGGAAGAGGTATCCAATCCAGCTCAAGGTGAAGAGCAGTCCTATCATGACAACAGGTTTCCTGCCGAACCTGTCCATCACCATGCCCCATGCGGGAGACAGGAGTATCCACAGTAGCTGGGAGATGACGAACATGATGCCAAGCCAGGTGTTTGGTGCTGCGACACCCTGGTGCTCGGTGATGAATGGCGCAAGAAACGGACCCGAAACATTTATGGAAAACAGGGCGACGCCTATCGAAAGGCAGAATCGGATAAAGTTGCGGTTCTTGAGCGGCTCAAGAAACTCCTTGAGGGAGAATTTTTCAAGGATCGCATCCGGATCAGCTGCGGGTGCCTGTCCGCGCGGTTCGGGTATCATGACATGCAGCAGGATATCCGCGAGTCCGCCGATGCCGCCGATGACAAATACAACTCCGTAGGTGAAAAACAGCGCGCGGCCGGAGACCGCGTCAAGGACAACGCTCACCATGAAGAACCAGGCGATGTTTACGATGTTCGATACGCTGGATCTTCGGCCGAAGAAGTGGGCACGGGTCTTTTCCGGGATGATCTCGGCCATCCAGCTCCACCAGCCTGATGCGCTGATATTGGTCATTATCCAGCTTGCGGTCATGCCGATCAGGATAATTGAAAGTCCGTGTTGCTGAGATCCGCCTGCAGCAACCGAAAAGGCGGCGATAGCAAGTACGAAGCCGTTCAGACGATGTATTGTGCTGGTGACAAGCCAGAACGTCTTTTTCCTGCGCAGCCGGGAATATATGAAGATGGAGGGGATTTGGAACAATGCTGCAAGCGATAGTATCCCGACCAGCAGACCGAGGTAGGGTGCGCCACCGTTCATCGCGTTGCTTACAAAGACGTTGAATATTGGTTGCGGTGAGCACACGATAACCCAGAGCGTACCGGACGCGCCTGCGGCGATGCTCACGTTCATCGATCGGTTCAGTTGTGTCTGGGAGAGTTTGGAACTGTGTCTGGCCTGCATCGCGATTTTCAAGTTTGTCTCTTTACTGTACCGACTCACCACTGTAAAGTAACGGTGTGACCGATTCAAGTAGAGCGGTCTCGCCGAAGGAACGAGACGCGGGAAATGGAGATTGGTGTATACCTTTTCGGTTCCGCTGCCGAAATTTGAATTGATATCGTGTCGATTAAAGAAGTGAAGGATACACGTGTGAAAGTTGGCATCTTCGTCGATTCCGGACAGCGAAAACTCGCGGAGCAGATGCTCAGACTGCTGAAGGAAGACCGTATCCACGCCTCAGCGTATCAGATGGGTCGGTCCTGGGAGCGGCTGAATGGCGAAGAGATCAAATATAATTTCTCGAGCCTCACTCATATTGTCGTGATCTTCTCGGCCTCCGCATCCTCTTCGCGCTGGCTCGGCTTCGTAAGTGGTTACGGTGTCGGGCGTGAATGTCCCGTGTTTCTCTACTCAGCAGATGAGAGTGCACTTCCCGGCCACCTGCTCTCATTCACGCGGGTGAATGAGCTCGAGGAGCTGCGAGACGAATTGCTGCTCGCCCGACAGGTCTGGCGGAAGTCAGCCCGCCTGGAGCACGCTCGGGCCGAGCTCCAGGCTATGGGTCTCGGTATTTCCGAGGAGGTTCTTGCGGCCTGTGTCGAGGAGGGAAATATCCCAGCGGTGGCAAACTTCCTGCGAATTGGATTCTCCCCCGACAGTCGCGACGAACGCGGGGTGCCGGTTCTCAGTCTCGCCATCCGCAACCGCCATCGTGAACTGATTGATCTGTTTCTCAAACACCAGGCAAATGTGAACGCGGTGAGTCTCGACAGGGGCAACAGCCCCCTGATGGAGGCCGCGGTGCGCGGAGACAAGGAATCGGTGCAGCAGTTGATATCCGCCGACGCAGACCCGGACCTTCAGAGCAAAAACGGACAGACCGCGCTCATGCTTGCGGTCGGCGAGGGATTCACCGAAGTGGCTCGGCTCCTGCTTGAACGTGGCGCACATACGTCTCCTGTTGATCAGCTGGGAATGACGGCAGGTAAGTATGCCCAGTTGTTCAAACATACAGAAATGGCGGAACTGATCCGGCGGAGTGAAGAGGGCAAAGTCGGATAGTATGGCACGTCGAGAACTATTTTACATCTTCCATATAAGTAGAGAAGATGCGCTGCACCGGCTGACCGGTGAACGGCAGGGCATATTTGTCCACCCGTTTCGCGACCGAAGCCAGATTCTTCGGGTACTCGACAAAAGTTCGGTACGCGGCCTGTTCGGTGCAGAGCCGGATATGGCGCAGATGAATGAATTGCGAACGCACCTTTACGGTCTCCTTGACGGCGCCGTCAAGCAATGGATGGGCGATATCAGGTTTATTCCGCGGTTCATCATCTCATCAGTTGCGTTCCTGGCCGTCTACTTTTCCCTCACCCTGGGTATAATTGCCTCGATGTATGCAGGAACGGCCCTTCTGCTTTCACTCCTGATCGGCCTACTCTGCTATCTGCTCATGAGCCGGACTGACATGCGTTCAGACCTTGCCCTGTCACGCCGAATTGCTCTGCGTTCCCGGGTTGATAGTATCGAGTTTCGGGAGAGCGAGTTTGTACACCAGGTCGAGCAACGGCTCGCGGAGCTTGATTCGATGGACCTCGAGGAACTGCTCGACGGACTGGGATCGGAGAGTGGCACTCTGGGTGATGATTATCCGCACGAGGTATCAGAGCTCTACCATTACCTGCGGAGAATGTTTGGCCGATACGATCTGCTTGACGGCATTGTTGAGCGTTTTGCGGCATTCCCTCAGCGCACGTTCGCCTCTCGCGGCACGGTGGCAACAGTAGAGATTGAGAGCAGGAAGCGAAAAGTTGCGTCGAAGAAGATCGATCTGCCGCTCTATGCTCTGTATGTGGAATTGAAGATGGAGATTACTTCGAACCGCCGCTCGGTGTAGCAGTTGACGGGGTTGCGGCGCCGGTTACGCTCGGTGTTGTCGGCTTGCGCAGGGCGTCCATCTGACGCTGCAGGTCCTCGCTTTTCAGCGCATTGTTCAATGTCTCTCTCGCAGGGTCAAATGAGCTATCCTTCGCGAGAATCTGCCTGCATAACTGTATCGTCCTGGTCAGATCGCCACCGGCAAGTGCATCCAGCGCATTCAAGTAGGTTGTCTCAATCGCGCGAGTCCTCGCTGCGCGACCGCCGTCACCCAGATCGAAGCTCATCTCGATGCTGAAATTGTCCACCGCACCCAGTTGGGTGGTCATATCGAGAATATAGTTCACGTGGAGCGCGAAGTTGCTGAGCTGGACGTCCGCTCCAAGGGTCACCCTCGGATCGCCCCCTTTCAGCTGAAAACCCGCCTCTGTGGCGAAGAAGTCGGTGAACTGAACTGACATGCCGCTTGCGAACCAGTATGATTCGGCAGGAACATTCGGCAGAAGACTCACTGGGTAGTTGAAGTCGAATGCGAACAGCAGTGGTCGCAGCGGCGAATAGGAAACCCCGGCCGAGAGCATGGAGGGTAGTGGCTCGTTGAGTACCGGGGGTCCGAAGTTCTTCGCGGTAACGCCGATTGCAAAGTTGCGAGTTCTTGACGGGTAGAACTTCAAAAGATCGAAGCGTGTGAGCAAACCGAAATCGCCCATAAAGCCGAATGCGGACTGGTCCTGAATGAGACCGGTAACGTTCGGCTCTCCCCGGTACGCAACTTTTATGTTTGCTCCAGCGGATATTCCATTGAAATAGAATCCGTGGAGGAAATTGTATGACGCATTCAGCGTAGCTACCGTTTCGGTATACCTGAAGGTGGTAAGCTGCTGTCCGTAGGAGCCGTAGCCGGTAAATGGAACATAGAGAAACTTCAGTCCTGCCCCGAGACCAAGATTATCGATCCGGGTGGTGTACATAAGACTCTCGAGGTTCGCATCCGCAATGAGATTCTTGTGGAGAACTCCAAACTCGGTATATGCCAGACCCGAGCTCGACGCCGGATTCGAATCGAGGTAGCTCAAATCCCGGCCTACCGCTGTGTAGGCGCTTCCCATACCTTCTGCCTGCCCACCGGAGGGAATGAGCAGCGTCGGGAAGACTGTCAGGCCCGTATTCTGTGATCCTGTGGTGCCGAAAACACCCATTATGTAGTTGTAGACGTCCGAGAAGTCAGTAGCGGACACACTGAGAGTGGTGAAGGTCGAGAGGAACATAGTGATGAGAATGAGTCTACCTGACTTTTTCATCTCAAACCAATTATACTACCCGCAGTTTCATTATTCCATATTATTGTCGGCAGCTGTCGGTCGAGTGTGAATATGCCGAAACTAAGATAAAATGGCAAGTAGGGGAATAGGAGACAGGTTTCCAGGTGATCTTTCCCGTTTCACACGGTAAAAAAGTTGTACTCGCGGTGGTTATTCTCCTCATCGTTACGACCGGCTTCGCTATGGCGAGCGGGCAGAAGGAGGACCCTATCTCCACCGCTCGCGACTTGATTGTCAGAAACAAGCTGAACGATGCGATTCTCCTCCTGACTGAGACTGTTCGCAAGCATCCGGACCGGATCGACGAGGCCGAAGCGCTCATGCAGCAGATCCGGCACATTCGCGGGGACTATTTCACGTTGTGGCAGCAATTGATCGACACGATCAAGAACGAACCTGACAAGCCGGAAAAGGCGCTCGCCATCATTGAGCAGATGAAGAAGCTCGATGCCGCTCCGAACCAGAAGACCAGAGATAACCTCGCCGAGTGGCAGAATATCGTCCAGTTCAGGTTCAACCTTGACCGTTTCAACAAGATCATGGAGTCAGGGGATCAACTTCTGCACTCGGGAGACTATCAGCAGGCAATCCGAACCTATCTCTCCGGTTTCGACATCTTCAGTCCGGAGTTCCATGCCGCCGGATACTCTCCGAACATCGTGGCATCGGCTGACAGCGCGGCAAAGAGCGCGGCGGGTGAAGCCGACGCGTTTGTGACGCTCATCAACGCCATCAGCAAGTCCGGCGCTGCCGTTGCCGCTGCGTTTCCGCGCGTCAGTGCGAATGCCATCGATGTTCAGGTCGGCGACTTCAGCGGTAACCTTACTCGTGCGCTGACAACCCGGGATCAACTGATATCGATCGCCGATCAGCTTAACCGGCTGAATGATCGCGCACATCTGGAGAAGCCCGCGATTCAGCAGAACTATTACCTCGACTTCCTTACCTGGTACATTCGTGGCAGACCGGAAGCATCGGCGCCCGAAGGAATCATTGCGGTCATTGCCGCCGCACTCGATGCATCGCAGCAGGAGATCGATAAAGCCGCAATCGCGAGGTTGCAGACTGATTTCTCGAAGGCGGTAGGTGACTACACGTCCGGATCATCCGCCGCGGCGCGGACAGGCTTTCAGGGCGTAGAGGAGACCGGGAACGTTGCATTGACCGCATTGAAGCTCTGGAGCCGCCGGCTCGAAGTGCAGCCGAATCTGTCGCTATCGCCTGCACAGCAGGTGACAGTCAAACAGCAGTTACCCAACTATCTGCAGGTTCAGCAGATAGTACAGTCATCTGCCGATTATGTGCAGCTTCTGGATCTGAAACAGTCGGCGCAGACTGTCAGCATCACGCCATCGGACAACATGGACACTCTGGCAGCAAAGCTCAAACAGGTCCAGGATCTGACGAAACAGGTTCAGGATGCAATTTCGGGAACCGAGACAGCTATCGCTCTACTGACTGGTGCCGAATCGACATATCCAGCCCCTGAGGCAACGCAGATATCCCGCGCCACTCTGGCGGCACAGAATGGAGCACTTACCGACCTTATTACCCAAAACACGCAGATCGCCTCAGACGTGGCAAATCTTCAGCTTCAGGCCTTCAGGAAGAATTACCAGTCTGCAGTTGCCGATGCGGAAAACGGAACGAAGAACCTGAACGGTATTGAGGAGAAGATCGGCACCGGCGCAGCCCAGGTTACGGTAACCTCGCGATATCCGGACAAGGCGCTGACACTCTTCTTCGGAGCTGCCGACAACCTGCGTTCAATGGGAACAGGTATCGAAACATACCGGAAGGACTACACGAAGTTCGCAGACGCGACTCCTCCGGGCTCGCAACTGCGTTCCGACATGGGTGCCGTGACTCAGTTGTCACAGGAGGCCGCAAAACTGCTGGACTCCGTAACGGCGTCCGGCGCTACGGCAAAGAAGAATGTGGAACTTGCCGCGAACCTGAAAACCAGAGCCGACCGCGCCATTCAGCAGGCGCAGACATCAATCTCGAACCAGAATGCGGAAGCTGCCGTGCAATCGCTTCAGGACGCCCGACAATTCTCGCTCGAAGCGTTGCAGCTTCAGGCCGACCAGGCCTACAGCAACCAGATGGACAAACAGCTTGCGTCCCTCGGTGACGAGATCAAGCGGGTGAGCTATGTTCAGGTCGTGAACAAGGTTCGTGACCTGATCAACACGGGACGAGGGGAGTACCAGCAGGACCAGTTTGCCCAGGCTGAGGCAAATCTCATGCAGGCGCGAAGTCTCTGGGCCACGGTGTCCCCGAACCAGCCACAGCAGGAGGTTGAGAACTGGCTGCGGCTCGTGCAGGCTGCACTGAACCTGCAGAACACCCGTGAACTCACCGAAGTGGACCCTCTGTTCTTTACGCTTGGCAACTATCTGAATCGAGCGCGGGAGAACTTCGACACCGGAAAGGCCCTTTTCGCGAAGGGTGACAAACAGGCAGGCCAACAGTATCTGGCCCGCGCACAGGAGAATATACAGAGCGTGGTCGTCGCTCGGCCCTTCAACCAGGAAGCGCGCGTCCTCTCTCTGCGCATTCTGCAGATAACAAATCCTGCGCAGTTTCCGCAGATTTTCCGGCAACGGTTCGACGAAGCAGTCAATCGAAGCGTGAAGGAGCCTCAACCGGCGCTTATCGACCTGTACGACCTGCGGGCAATAGATGCAAACTTCCCCGGTCTTCAGAATGCAATTGTGGCACTCGAAATACGGCTGGGCGTCCGCCCGAACCCGGTCACCGTTGCGCGCAAGCAGCAGTCGGACGCCCTGGTCGCCGAAGCCCGGCAACTGGCATCCACAGGCAGTCAGGTGCAGACGCAGGTGGCAATTGCGCGGCTCGAGAACGCGCTTCAACTGAATCCGGATAACACCGCTGCGCAGGTTCTCCTTGACCGGTACCGGATTGCACTGGGGAGTCCGGCAACCTACACCTTACCGGTTGTTACCATGCAGGAGTTTTCACAGGCGCAGAATCTCTTCATTTCAGGGCGACTTGCCGATTCGCTTGCTATTGTGTCCCGACTCTGGCAGAATCCAACAAACCGCGGTTATTCGCCGCTGGTGGATCTGCGCAATAATATCCTTTCGAGGCTGGGGCAGTGAGTAGCAGTACATTCAACCTCAGACGTTTGTTCCGCGGAATCCTCCTTGGAGCGCTACTCACCGCCGGAAGTTCGCAGCTCCTGTTTTCCCAGGACTACTACTGGAACGACCCGCAATTCCTCAATCAGCAGCACAATGTCCGTTTCCCGCAGGCTCTCTCAATCGACGGCCATATCTGGCTGACCTATGAGCAGGTGGATCAGAACGCAGGCACCACCGGCAGCATCTTTATCGACATCGTTGACTCGACGAATGGGACAACCTTCAGCGAACCGCAAAGTATCGCAGGTCCCTTTCCGTTCGACGGCGCAGTTCCGCTCATCTACTGGTCCATGGTTGATTCGAAGGGCCGCATAGTTGTTGCTATTTCCTCGAACGGCACGACGACACAGATATTGCGTTCAGATGCTTCCGGCAGGAACTTCGCAACGATCGGTCAGGTCACCTCAACGGCGTCCACAGTTTCACCGCGTCTATTCGGAAGATCCGGCGGGGGTTACATCCTTTTTGCAAGTCAGAACATCCAGGGAAGCCTGAGTATTCTCTATTCACTCTCGGACAACGGTACAAGCTGGACCGATTATCAGGTACTGGAAACGAATCCGAATCTGAGCCTGAACTTCAATCCTGAGTTCGTGTCGAACGGAGGGCGGGAATACGTAGCTTTCCAGAGTGCAAATCCGGCTATCGGTGCCAATTACCAGATCTACCTGAAGTACAGCGATGATGGCGGGAAGAGCTGGAGCTCGGCGCAGCTTCTGACGGACTTTCTCGATCCGGGTGATAACCCGGCAGTCTACAATGTTCAGGCATACGACAATCAGCGGCCCTATCTGGCGGTCACTTCGGAAGGCCTCGCTATCGCGTGGGAACGGCGCAAGGGGCCGCAGGCAAAACAGATTGAGTTTGCGTTGCTCGACCGTGACGGCAAGCTCAGTGGTTCGGCAATCCCGGTGACGCAGGGGCTGCAGACCGCGAACTACCCGGTTATCATTCCGGACGGTGCCGTGACCAACGTTGCATGGTTCGATAACACCTATGGAAACGACCGGATAGAGTTCGCGACGAAAGACGGGATCTTTTTCCGACAGAAGGACGTGAGTCCGATGGATGGGAGTTCGACATTCGCCGCGCCGGTGCTCTTCGATGGAAAGATCTACATCTTCTGGCAGAACCGGATCAGTAACAGTGATATTCGGCTGGCATACCTCACTCCTGACCTGCATGTCGATCCTGCCCGGCTTGTTCCGGTTGACTTTGTAAACGGGGAGCGGTCCGCCCGCAGTGATGTGCGAATTCGCTGGATTCCGCCACGGGATCCGTCGGGTGTTGCCGGATACTCTTACGTCTGGTCGCAGGATCCGAACGCTCCCGTTCCTGAAACTGAAAACCTTCAGTCCGAAACTACTTCCACAAGTGAGCAGGCTACGAAGGATGGCAACTGGTATTTCCGGATGCGCACAACTGATTACGCAGGCAACTGGTCGACAGTCTCGACTGTCTCCTATTTTCGGGACACCACGCCGCCGGGAGAGATTACCTTCATTCCGCCGAATGTCGACGAGTATGGGTACCTCGCGTCCAACACGTTCACCGTTCGATGGAATCCTCCGTCGGACAAGGATGTCGCCGGTTACAGCTACACGCTCGACTACCTCGGCGGACCGCGGGCGGTTCCGGTGCTAGCAGGCTACACGGTCAAGAGCCCGCCGCAACGCATTGAAACTATCAAGCCTGAATTAAGCGAATCCAATTATGACGACGGACTCTGGGCACTTTCGGTGTCGGCGGTCGATACTGTCGGCAACGTCGGAAAGGCCCGCACAATTCTCCTGAGGCTGAACAAGTATGTGCCGGTTACGAACATCTCCTTCGTGGATACGACGAAGGACGCGCTCGGGAGAATCACACTGAACATTATCGGCCGAGGATTCACCTCCAACGGGACAATTCAGGAGATCATCCTTGACCGGGACGGCAAGGCGCCGTGGGACTACACGTTCCTGCGAAGCAATAACGCATTCACCGTTGTCAGCGATCAGAATATTGTCGGTCCAGTCATAGATCTCATTCAGAAAGGTACCTATCGGGTCGGTCTCGTGCATCCCGAACGCGGTCTCTATTTCACGAAGCCGCTTCTTACTTTCGAAACGTCGGGAACCATCAAGTTCGGCGATTTCACCATACATTACGCACCGCATTACACCTTTGCTCCGCCGAGCTTCTTCTCCGTGCAGATGGAGAACATGCTGTTCTGGCTGATACTTGCGTTCCTTGCGGTCGTGGTAGTTTTCTCGGGCAACCGGATCGTCGTTCTTGTCCGGGACGGCATGATGATCCGGAATGAGGTGCACGCGCTGGTCACCGGCAAGCGCGTTCTGAGCGCACGTGACATGGAAAGGATGGGAAAGATGAGGCGCAGAGGAATCGGCATACGAGTGAAGTTCTCGTTCTTCGTCGTTGTTATCGTTGTTGCTGTGGTGCTTATGGTTGCGGTCATTCTTGGCCGGTTCATGCTCGATACGCAGCGCAGGACTCTTTCGGATGGCCTGCGAAATCGAGTTGAAGTCCTCCTGCAGAGCGTTGCAACCGGGGCGTCACAGTACCTGCCGAATGCTGAGAACAACGTAATTCCACTCTCCGCACTTACCGAGCAGATGTCTGCCGTGCAGGAGGCGCAGTATGTCACCATTACCGGCCCGGGCACGAACGGAAATCCCGGGAATGCTTTCAACTATATCTGGGCAACGAATGATCCCCGGGTTGTGGATCCTGCCAATAATCCGGCACAGGCAAACTTCAAAATAACCCCTGAATC
>DATKUC010000275.1:0-2615 GCA_035530835.1 Spirochaetia bacterium | reverse complement strand
CTGACCCACCACATGATAAATGGAGATACAAACCACAGGAGCAGCATCGGCAAGGCTGCGAGGCGTGAGTCTGGCGCCACGACCAGGAGAAGAGCAAAGATTGACGCACCAAGGACCGGTCCGATCGACATAGTCTGGAGGGAGGCAGCGAAGCTTGTTCGGGCATTTCTGTCGTGCTGGTCCGAGGGTCGCCACTCGAGAAGTCTCCGACGGGTAAAGAGTACCCGCCAGACTGTTCGCACAATTGCGAGGAAACTATAGTAGGCCTCATACGGCAGAGTGAGGAGCGTCAGTACTCCCTGAGTAACTCGCTGTAATGACGCCTTAATCGCATCGCCAATATGCTTTCCGAGCCGACTGCCTCTCGACTTGCGGAAGAATCCAAGGAGCGAGACAAGAAGAGGCGGAACGAGCACAATTCCGATGACGGAGAGCGTCCAGAAAAGCGGATTCGAGAATACAAACCATCCGATGATCAGGAGAAGCGTGAGCGCAGCAGGTGCTACGCTTCGGCGGAGGTTATCGAATATCTTCCACCTTGACAGCATGGACAGTGCGTTTCGTCGCGTCCCTCCCTCCGAAGCATGGATAAATGGCAGAAGCCATTGTGCAAGCTGCCAGTCACCACGAATCCACCGTCGCCTGCGGTCTACATCGCCGCGGAACGTGGACGGGGAGCCTTCAAACAGCAGCACATCACTTACCAGACCGGATCTGGCGTAACAGCCTTCGAGGAGATCGTGACTGAGTATTCTATTTTCCGGGAAGCGTCCCTTCAGCGACCGCTCGAAAGCATCGACATCGTAGATGCCCTTACCAATAAAGGAGCCTTCACCAAACAGATCCTGATAGACGTCAGAAACGGCGCGGGTATAGGGATCAATGCCCGGCTCGGAACCGCTGAGAATCGCATAGGGTGAGCGGTTCGAATCAGGGAGCATGGTAGCCACTCTCGGCTGAAGTATCCCGTAACCTGCAACTACACGACCAGTCCGCTCATCGTGACATGGCCGGTTCAGAGGATGAGCCATTGTCCCCGCGAGCACACGGGCCGAGTCGCGCGGCAATTGAGTGTCACTGTCAAGCGTGATGACATACTTGACCGCTGCAAGCTGCGGGAGCGTCCCCTCGATCACCGCAAAGCGTTCGGTCTCTCCACCACGGAGGAGCGCATTGAGATCGGTCAGCTTTCCCCGTTTCCGTTCATGCCCCATCCACAACCGTTCACTCTCGTTCCACTTCCTTGCCCTGTGGAAGAGAAAGAATGGATCGCCTGCGGAGTCCCGATAGAGGTTGTTAAGGCCTTCGATCTTCTGCCGTACTCGATCAATCAGCTCCGCATCGCCCGGCAGCACCTCCACATCGGCGTCCGGAAGATCCGTCAACAGGCCGAAGAACAGGTTCTCATCCCGGTTGGCGAGAAAGCGAACCTCAAGCGCTTCGACCAGTCGATCAATGTGATCGGCGCCCGGGAGCATGGCGGGGACTACCACCAGTGTGCGGGACCCCGGGGGAATGCCGTTTGAGAAGTCCATTCGCGGAAGACGTCGGGGTAGAATGATCAGCGTTACGAGCCAGTTGATCAGCGAAACTGCCATGCCGACTGCACAAAGGAATGCAAGTGGGCCCACTATCCAGAGCACCCCAATCTGAAGACCTGCCGAATGAGCTTCGAAGGTGAATCCGATCGCAGTCGCGACCGACAGGAGGAGGATGGAACCGAAATAGAACAACTGCGAAACCCAATTTGTTGCGCTCGCCGGGGATTCCGACGGCAGTACGGGGGGATAATCCTTTCTGTTCGACACAGATCGTCGGAGCCGTCGCTGTCCCTGGTCTACAAGGTAGTATCCAACGTGAACGGCGCGGTTGTCCGCGTCCGATTCATGAAATCCCGCACCTGCCAGTGCCACCGCAGCACTGGCGACCTCCGTTTCGGTAATCCGGTATTTCCTTGCAATCGCTTCGACAACATGGCGATACTGATCTCTCGTCGTAAAATCCATTTTGCCGTAACTGCCGGTGGGATCTTCACTGAGAACTTTCTCTACCGCACTCGTACTTTCAACAAAAGTCTTCCAGTCCGTGGCGCCGAGAGAGCGAAGACTGCGGATGCTGTTGCTGATCGAAACCTGATCGGCCGCCTGCTGCTGCATTGCCGACTGCACGAGCCGGTCGATAGTGAGCCCCGTTTCCGAAAGTCGCTGCTCTATCCAGGTGAGTGGAAGCGCCAGCGACGCACCCCTCCCCTGCAACTTTCGCGATAACTCGGCCACAAATGAGCTATTCATTGGGGGATCCGAGCGAGCCATATCCGCGATCAACAGAATGAGACTCTTTGGATCCGACTCCGCGGTTTCGGTCATCTGGTCGGCCCAGGAGTCCGCTTCCCGCTGCGCCTGCATCTCGGTTGAGATGCGGACAGAAACCCGCCGGAGGTTCTCGATTACAGCGAGCCGGAGCATGATCGGAACCGCCCACAACTCTCCAAGTGTCAATACGGAAACCGACTGATACGCACGGAAGAACTCGGGCAGTGTTTCCGGATCGACAAGCCCATCGCCATGCGATATGCGCTCAAGGGCAATATCATAGACACGCGGCAGCCCGGCAGA
>DATKUC010000274.1:0-2237 GCA_035530835.1 Spirochaetia bacterium | reverse complement strand
GTGGTTGTCGAGAAACCACTCGAGCCGGGCAGCGAACGAGGGCAGCGCCTCCAGAAGGTCCGGTTCTATGGTTTCAACAGCGAACAGCGGTATGAGCCCCACCATCGAGCGGAGCTTCAGTGGCATGAGGGTGCCGTCAGGGAGGCTCAGCACATCGTAGAAGAACTCATCATCTTCATTCCACAGTCCTACACCCTTGCCGCCAATGTCGAGCATTGCGTGTGCAATGTAAAGGAAGTGTTCGAAGAACTTCGTTGCGATGTCCTCGTAGGATCTGTTGCGCCGCGCAAGCTCGAGCGCGATACGCATCAGGTTCAGGCTGTACATCGCCATCCAGCTCGTACCGTCGGCCTGATCCAGATGTCCCCCCGATGGAAATGGTTCATTTCGGTCGAACACACCGATGTTGTCAAGTCCGAGGAATCCGCCCTGAAATACGTTCAGATCACTGTCATCCTTTCGATTCACCCACCACGTGAAGTTCAGAAGAAGCTTCAGGAATACCCGCTCGAGAAACTCAAAATCGCCATCATTGCCTCGCGATTTCCGGTCGATCTGAAATACCCGCCACGCTGCCCATGCATGAATTGGTGGGTTCGCATCGTCGAACGACCACTCGTAGGCCGGCAGTTGTCCGTTCGGATGCATGTACCAATCGTGCGTGAGAAGGCGGAGCTGCCGTTTTGCGAAGTGAGGATCCACGACAGCGAGCGCGACACAGTGAAACGCGAGATCCCACGCAGCAAACCAGGGATACTCCCACGTATCGGGCATCGAAATGATGTCTTCGCACCGAACATGCTTCCAGTTATGGTTTCGCCCATTCCGCCTGTCCGGAGGTGGGGGAGGCTGCCCCGGATCTCCCGCGAGCCAAGTGCGTACATCATAGGCGTAGAACTGCTTGGACCAGAGCATGCCCGCAAATGCCTGCCGCTGCACCGCTCTCTCATCTTCGCAGCTGATATCGGCCTGAAGCTCTGCGTAGAACTCGTCGACCTCCCTGACCCGTTCGGCAAACAGAGTCTCGAAACTGTCGAACGGCTGCTCGGTCCGAGCTCGGCAGAGCCGCAACCGGACGGTCACCGTTCCGCCGGCCGGAACGGTCATAGTGTAGTGCAATCCCGCACGTGTCCCGGTAAGCCCGGGATTCACTGCATGCAGGTCACCCTGTACCACGAAGTCATTGATGCCGTCCTTTGCGTAACCTGAGGTGGCAACACCGTAGAGCCGCGAGTGGTTCGTCTCGTTTTCGCAGAACAGGAGCTCAGGAGTCCCATCTGCATACAACACGTAGTTACCGAGCTGTTGGTGGTCGACAGTAATCGACGCGCCGGCCGAGGCTTCGAACGAACCGCGCAGCACCGGCCGATTTTCGTTTTTCGCCCACGCCCAGGTGTTGCGAAACCAGATCTGCGGAATGATGTGAACCGGCGCACCGACGGCCGATCTGTTGGTCGCCGAAATGCGCACGAGGATATCCTCCGGATCATCCTTCGCGTACTCCACGCACAGATCAAAGTAACGACCATCGTTGAAGATGCCGGTGTCGACCAGTTCGAACTCCGGATCCTGCTTCGTTCTTTCTCTGTTCTCCGAGATCAGGGATGAATAGGGAAACTCACTTTGTGGATACTTGTACAGGAATTTCATGTACGAGTGCGTTGGCGCATTATCCAGATAGTAGTAGCACTCTTTGACGTCTTCACCGTGATTGCCTTCGTTTCCGGTGAGTCCGAAAAGCCGTTCTTTCAGGATTGCGTCCCGACCATTCCAGAACGCCGGCGCTAGGCAGAGAAACTGCCTATCATCGGATATGCCGCCGATTCCATCCTCGCCCCAGCGATACGCGTAGCTGCGTGACTCATCGTGACTGAGGTAATTCCACGCTTCACCGTCCGCGCTGTAGTCCTCTCGCACTGTTCCCCACTGCCTGTCTGCGAGGTAGGGCCCCCATTTCTTCCACGGTACACCGCTATTCGCGTGCTCGTTCAGGCGGGATTGTTCGGCGTTCAACGTTTGCAGTTCTCCATCTCCATCAAATATACTCATGCGCACTGCGTAGTGTCCCAAAGCCTGGTGAAGGAACTTAGCTAAAGGCATACGCCGGAACATATTCGCGCTTCGGGTATGAGCTTTTGGAGATGCCCATCTGTCGCCGTAGTTCCTGAACATTGATTTCCCCTTGTGCCCCGAGTCGCCGCACTTTTGCCAGAAGCTGCGGATCCTCTCCTCGCAGT
>DATKUC010000273.1:0-2019 GCA_035530835.1 Spirochaetia bacterium | reverse complement strand
CCGGACCGACACGCGCAGACAGTGCGCCCTCGTTCGATGTATTCAAGCACTCCATCCTGGCATGTGACGGTGCGCCCGCGGACGTACTCGAACTGAGGATGGCGGCGCTTCTGCATGATATCGGCAAAGCACCGACGTTCGCCCGCGATGCGGAAGGCAACATCTCCTTCCATGGCCACGAACTCGTCTCAGCAGAACTCACCACGGCGATACTCCAGCGCTTGCGATATCCAAACGCCTTCATCAGGAAAGTAACTCATCTTGTCGCACAGCATATGTTTCATTACGAACCCGAATGGTCGGATGCCGCTGTACGACGTTTCATCATGCGAGTTGGCCGCGAGCATGTGGAGGATCTGTACCGGTTGCGACGAGCCGACACCTACGGGAAGACAGGGCGGCCGACACCGGATTCAACGCTTGATGAGCTTCAGCGCCGGGTGGAGAAGATCGACCGCGAGTCGCATGCAATTACGATTGCCGACCTTGCGATAAACGGCGATGTACTCGCACGTGAAGCCGGAATTCCGCGGGGACCGGTTATGGGGACCCTACTGAAGTATCTGCTTGACGCCGTGATTGAGGATCCTGCCCAGAATACCAGGGAGATTCTTCTATCACTAACCGAGGCTTTTCGAAAGAATTACATGAATCGGTGAGAGCAGGGTAACTGAAGAGTCCGTCGTTCGATAAGTCCTAATCGGCAGAGCGACCTTTTGTGAGTGAATCGTAGGCAATTTCAGCCGCGTTCTGCTCGGCTTCCTTTTTGTTTTTTCCGCTTCCAGGTCCGTAGGCGTCGTCGTTGATGCGCACTTCCATCCAGAACGTCTTGTTGTGATCAGGACCCGTTCTCCTGACCAGCTCATATCGTGGATAGGTCTTGAACCGTTTCTGCACGAGCTCCTGGAGAAGCGTCTTGTAGTCTTTCCGATGTCTGTTTTCCAGAACCTTGTTGATCTCCGGTACAAGGTAATGAAGGATGAAACGGCGCACATCCTTCAGACCTGAATCAACAAACAACGCACCGATAATCGCTTCAACGCAATCGGCAAGCAACGCCTTTTTCGAGCGCCCACCCGAAAATTCCTCGCCTTTGCCAATGAGAATAAAGTTATCTACTTTGAGTGTGCGTGCAATCTCCGCGAGGCTCTCTTCGCTTACAACGAATGATTTGATCTTTGCCAGGTCGCCTTCAGCGCGGTCCGGAAGTTCAGTAAACAGATAATCAGCAACCACCAGTCCCAGGACTGAATCACCCAGGAACTCAAGTGTTTCATTGTTGCCGATATCGGCAGGGTTCTCATTCGCATACGAACGATGAGAAAAAGCCAGGTTCAGAAGGTCGAGCCTTCTGAACCTGATTCCTGCGTGTTTCTCGAAAAGCTGGAGCTCTTTTTTACGTTCTGAAGCGATAGGCAGAGTCCGCGGGGAGTTTGCGTTCTTCAGAAAGAGCACCTAGGTTACTTCTGCTGCGACCGGATATAGTCCAGGGCGTCCCGCACTGTCTCGAATTCGTTCGCCTTCTCGTCCGGGATGGTTATGCCCATCTCTTCCTCAATTGCGTATACGAGCTCATACGTATCGAGGCTATCGGCACCCAGATCCTGTCGGAACGAAGAATCCATGGTGATCTTGCTCTCATCAACTTCCAGTTTGTCTGCAATCAGCTTTTTCATTTTCTCGAAAAGCTCGTCCATTCTGATTCCTCCTAAAGGTTGTGTTTGACTGTCCCTACGTCAGCTGCTCGGGCTCAATTACCTGCTTTCCGTGGTAAAACCCGCACTTCGGGCAAACACGGTGTGGCAGTTTTTTTGCCCCACAGTTGCTGCATGTGGACAAATTCGTCACAGACAATTTGGAGTTGATGGCGCCACGCCGTCTGGTGCGTGCCTTGGACGGTTTATACTTTGGTACGGCCATTCATTACCCCTTCAATTAAACAATGAAGCACACCATATCCGATCGAGTAGTGATTGTCAAGAAGCAACTGTTCTGTGCAAAAGACCTGTAATCTCTAAC
>DATKUC010000272.1:0-2337 GCA_035530835.1 Spirochaetia bacterium | reverse complement strand
TCAGCGTTGAGAGGATTTTCGGTCATCACATGAACATGTTTGTGCATGATTCCTCCGGTGTTTCGACTATATAGCAAAAATCTAACATAAGAAGTCGGATTTGGCTATTTTTCTTTTCACCCGGAGCTGTAAAAGTTACGGGCCGATAATCTCCCGCTCTGCCTTCTCGAGCGCTACGATTCGTTCGGCGAGGGTCGGATGCGAATAGTAGAAAAAACTGTACAGGGGATGCGGACTGAGGTTCGACAGATTTTCGCGAGTAAGACGCAGAAGCGCGTCACGCATTCCGGATGCTCCTCCGACACCCTGCACCGCGAACCGGTCGGCCTCGTATTCATGTTTGCGTGACCAGAGCGAGAAGAGCGGCTGGAGAAAGAACAGGAAGGGTCCGGAGCAGTAGATGAGTATCACGATGATTGCGGCGTAGCCTGGCCGCGGAAAGCCGAACGCGTGGTAGAGCGGCGCGTAGTCCATCAGCACGCTCATAATCCAGAATCCGACGAAAGAGAGTGCGATGGAGAGGGCCATGCCTTTGCGGACATGGTTTCGCTTCTCGTGACCGATCTCGTGGGCGAGAACCGAAAGGATCTCCCCAATCGGGTGGGAAGCAACGAGGGTATCGAACAGCACTATCCGTTTTGCCCTGCCTATTCCGGTGAAGTAGGCGTTCGAATGGCCAGACCGTTTGCTCGAGTCGACGACGAAGATGCCGCGGGTGCGAAATCCCAACCGCTCGGAAAGCGAAAGGATGCTCTGCTTGAGCTCGCCGTCAGGGAGCGGCGTGAACTTGTTGAAGAGCGGAGCTATTACGAGCGGACCAAGAACACTCATGACGAACTGGAATAGCGTCATTGCGCAGAACGCCCATACCCACCAGTACGCTCCGGTGCGATCCATGAACCAGAACAGCGCAAGAAGCACCGGTACTCCGATAACCGCAGAGACGGCGAAACCCTTGATTGTGTCGATTACGAAGAGTCGGGGCGTGGTGCGATTGAATCCAAATCGCGCTTCGATTGAGAAGGTGGCGTAGAGGGAGAAGGGTAGCGAGATGAACCAGAACAGCAGCGAGATGGCCGCGATAACGAGGATTCCCTGGAAGTAGGAACCGATGCTCAAATGAAGAGTTGCCTCACCGACCGCGCCGAAGAATCCGCTGAGCACCGCGGCAAGTACCGCAAGCGATGAGACCGCACCGCTGAACAGGCCGAATTTCCCGCGTATCAGTGTGTAGGAGACCGATCGCGCGTAGGTTTCGGCATCGACCGATCCTGCGAACAGCGGTGGGACGGCATCTCCATTTGCCCGCACGTGCGCGAGATTGAGAAGACTCAGCAGGTTCCCCCACAGGAATTGAATGCCGAAAAACACCACGTAGAGAACAAGAATTGAATGCTGGCTCATTGTATGCGCTCCGGACCATAGCCTAACCAGACGGGGGCGCGAAGGCAAGCTCCTGCACAGCTCCCGACACCGGGTCACGCGGCGCTACCGGCCGTTTGCGGCAGCCTGCCATTGAAGCACAAGTTTGCCGACAGTCTGTCCGCTCTCGAGAAGGGTGTGCGCACGGGCGGCTGCGACTGCGGGAAGCACTTCGTGAATTACGGGTCGTACCGCGCCGGATTCGAGCAACGGCCAGACGGTCTTGTGGAGATTGCGGGCAATGGCACCCTTGAAATCAACCGGGCGTGATCGAAGCGTTGATCCGGTCACGGTCAGCCTCCGAACCATGAGTTTACCGGCGTCGAACTTCGCTTCGGTGCCGCCGAGCGTCGCGATTATGACGAGCCTTCCTCCGTCGGCAAGAAGGTCAATTTCACGGGCAACGTAACTACCTGCCACCATGTCGAGAATGACATCGACACCACGACCGGCGGTGAACTCACGGACACGGGCTACGAAGTCCTCGGAGCGGTAGTTGACAGCGCGTGCGCCGAACGCTTCGCAGGCTGCGCACTTCGCGTCACTCCCGGCTGTTGCATAGACCGGATGACCGAGTGCACGTGCAATCTGAATTGCAGCGACACCAATTCCGCTCGAGCCGCCTTGCACGAGGAGGCTTTCGCTGGATCCCCCTTCGCCACGACCGAGCAGACCACGATCGAAAAGATTACTCCAGACGGTGAAGTATGTTTCGGGAAGCGACGCGGCTTCGATCAGACTCAGTTTGCCGGGCACCGGCAGGCACTGCGCCAGGGGCGCCACTGCATACTCTGCATATCCGCCGCCTGCAAGAAGCGCGCACACCCGGTCTCCGACCGCGAGATTGTACGGATTGTCACCACTCAGATCGCCGCCGACAATGGTACCCGCCACTTCGAGCCCGGGAATTGGCGA
>DATKUC010000271.1:0-3811 GCA_035530835.1 Spirochaetia bacterium | reverse complement strand
CAAGTTCCCCGGCGAGCATCCGTTTCAGGGTGATTCTGTCATCCTGACCCTCGGCGCACACATCGACGACTATCCGAATCTGTTCCGCGACGCGGCAATCATGGTGAAGAACGAGGCGGCGTACGCACTCTACTACGATGCTCACACGCTTTTCGACCTCGCTTCCCATCTGGACGACAATTCACTGCGCAGGAACCGGATCATGCAGGAGCTCTATCGTGGCCTGATGAAGATTCGCTTTACCGCAGAGGGAAAGGAGTTCGACGATCAGGTCGACGAAGCGCTGGCAATTGTCAAACCACTTCTGACGGCGGAGAACAGTGCAACCTCTCCCGAGGTGATGCTCGTCGGCCACGCGCACATCGACCACGCATGGCTGTGGCCACTGTGGGAGACTGAGAGGAAGGCCGCACGGACCTTTGCGAACATGGCCCGCTTCTCAGAAGAATATGATGAGTTCGTGTTCGTCCAGTCTCAGCCGATCCAGCTTGATATCATCAAGCGGGAGTACCCGGAGATCTTCACTTCGGTGAAGGCGGCGTTCGAACGTGGACAGTGGGAACCGAACGGTGGAATGTGGGTCGAAGCTGACTGCAACCTGACCGGAGGCGAGTCGCTGATCCGGCAGTTCATCGTCGGCAAGCAGGCTACCCGGGAGATGCTCGGCTACGAGGGTGACACGCTCTGGCTGCCTGATGTCTTCGGATACGCTGCGGCACTGCCGCAGATCCTCACCGGATGCGAGATCGACTATTTTGTCACGAGCAAGATCAACTGGAACGATACTACGCGCTTCCCGTACGACACCTTCATCTGGCGCGGAATCGACGGAAGCGCAACGAAGACTCACTACATCACATCGCGCATGAACGGGTACAACGGCAAAGTCCGCGTTGCCGACCTGTTCGACGCGTGGAACCAGGTACAGCATAAAGAGGTGCAGTCTGGAGTGGTGAAGCCGATTGGAGAGGGTGATGGTGGTGGCGGGACCATGCGCGCCGACCTCGAGTACGCTCGCCGGCTTGGAAACCTCGAAGGTTCGCCGCGGGCACGATGGAGCAAAGTGTCCGACGCGCTCGAACAGATCTTTGCCGATACCTCGAGTCTTCCCGAATGGCAGGGTGAGCTCTACCTGGAGTTGCACCGCGGAACCTACACAACGCAGGCTCGAACCAAGCGGTACAACCGCAAGCTCGAGTTTGCGCTCCGGGAAACCGAGGCGCTCTTCACCCTTGGCAGCGCGATCGCAGGATCGTCGTTCCCGAAGTATCCGCGTGCCGAACTGCTTGCGTGCTGGAAGAAGGTGCTCACTAACCAGTTTCATGACATCATCCCCGGCTCTTCCATAAATGCCGTCTATCGAGACGCGGAGGCGTGGTACGCCGAAGTCGAGGTCGCGACCAACAAGCTCATCGAGCAGGCAGGCTCGGCCCTCGCCCGAACCATGTGGCCGACGCAGACCGCGGGCAAGGATGGTGGTAATGCAATTGCAGTATTCAATACCCTGTCCTGGAACAGGATGAGCCACGCCGTCATTTCAGGCAAGGCGGCCGCCGCGCAAACCGGTGCCGCGCAGATGACGCCACTGAGCGCCGGGATTTCCGGGCCGCTTCCGGTGCAGCGAACTCAGAACCTGCTGGGCGAACCTGAAGTGCACACGTTCCTTCCCGTCGATGCGACCGGCGCCGCGCTGTTCAGGCTGGAAGGCGCACAGTCCGCACCTGCATCGGCCTTCAAGTTCGATGGAACGCATCTCACCACTCCCTTCTATCGTGCAGAACTTGACCCTGCGCGCCGGATAGCACACCTCGTCGATGTAGCGACCGGCCGCGAGTACGTGAAGACGGGAGCGGCGCTCAACTCATTCGTAAGCGCCGAGGATATGCCGATTCTGTGGGATGCGTGGGATATCGACGCGGACTGGACAGCGAGCATGGTCGATGAACAGCGGATCGAGTCGACCGAAGTAGTGTCGGACGGACCGCTCTTTATTCAGATTCGCAGCAAGTACAGGATCGGCCGCGCCTCAACGCTGGTTCAGGACATCTTCTTCTACGCGCAGGACCGACGGGTTGACTTCGTGACGATGGTCGACTGGCACGAGAACCACCGCCTGCTGAAGGTCGGCTTCCCGGTGAACATCACCTCCGGTCAGGTTCGCTGCGAGGTGCAGTACGGCCACGTGGTGCGGCCGAACAACGACAACCTGCCGCAGGACCGCGCGCGCTTCGAGTTCTGCGCCCACAAGTGGGTGTCGATGGAGGAGAACGGCTGCGGTGCGGCACTGCTCAACGATTGCAAGTATGGCTACGATGTGGATGGAAACAACATGCGGCTGACGCTGCTGCGGTCCCCGAAGGCGCCGGACCCTGAGGCCGACATGGGAGTTCATCACTTCACCTACGCGTTCCTGCCCTACGAAGGGCATTTCGCGGCCGAAGAGGTGGTGCATTCGGCATACGATCTGAACCGGCCGCTGACAGTCGTGCAGGTGGGTGCGGACAACGCTCCGGCTCCTGCTGCGCAGTCAAAGAGTGCAGCCGGCGCAGCCTCGTTCCTCACAGTCGACGATCCGAACATCATCATCGAAGCTATCAAGCTGGCTGAAGAGGGCAACGAGGTGGTAGTCAGAATGTACGAGTCCGGAGGCGGAGCGCGCCGAGCGCGGCTGGCATCGCCGCTTGCAATCGGTTCGGCGACGATAACCAACATGCTCGAGCGAAAGCCTGAAGCGATCGCTCACGACGCGCACGGCGTTCGCCTTGAGTTCCGTCCGTTCGAAATAAAGACCGTGAAGCTCGGGCTTGCCTAGTCCCGGTTGACGGTTGCAGGGGAGAAGGCAGGCAGGCATACAGAGACGTACTCGGCCCCGTCGGGGCCGGGCGTGCTGTAGCGAACCCACTCCCCTTTGTTTGCAATGAACGCTTCTCCTGCGTTCACTTCAAAGGTGCCGGATTTCGTTTCGACGCGCACCTGCCCGGCGAGCACGAGCGTGTACTCGTCGAACTGCGGGGTCTGTCCCGGCTCCTTCCAGCCTGATGCGCTCTTCATGCGAGCCAGGCTCACCTTATCAGTTCCACTGTTCACATTGCCGATGAACTCTTCGATACGCTTCGGCCGCGTCCCCTCTGCTGCAATAACCGTTGGTGAGTGAATAACCTTTGCCATAATGCGTGATTGTCCCGGCCTGAAGAGAAAAAATCAATGGTCGCTTCGGCCGCGTTCTATCGCTACATTATGAGGTGACAGAAAACAACGAGGAGGCCTGAATCGATGAAGATTGCCGATCAAGTTGAAGTGCTTGAGATCCCGATGAGTTTTGCGGGGCGGACGACCGTGATACATCCGGTACTTCTCCGGGATGACGATGGGAGTTCCACACTCATCGACACCGGAATGCCGGGACAGCTCGAGCAGTTTCGTGCATTGATGCAGAAGGCGGGAGTCCCACTTTCGTCGCTTGCACGGATCATCATTACTCACCAGGACATCGATCATATTGGCGGTGCGCAGGCACTTGTGGACGAATCAGATGCTGAGGTGTTCGCTCATCCTGACGACAAACCCTACATCCAGGGTGAACTTCCCCTCATCAAGATGAACGCTGAGCGCATTGCGGCGATGGTCGCCTCGCTGCCCGAGTCCGAACGCGAAGCAGCGCGGGCGATGTTTGCACATCCGCCGCGCGTAACAGTAGACACAAACCTTTCGGACGGACAGGAACTGCCGTTTCACGGCGGCATTGTCGTTATCCATACGCCGGGACATACGCCCGGGCACGTGAGCCTCTATCTCAGGAAGCACCGTATCC
>DATKUC010000270.1:0-8645 GCA_035530835.1 Spirochaetia bacterium | reverse complement strand
CGCCCGCGCAGCGACTGCGCTGCGCGGGATTCAAGGCAATTACTGTTTTTCCAGGGCGGCGGCTACGTTCGTGTTGTCCAGATAGTTCCAGTTGCCCGTGGCGGCATCCACTATCACGGGCACCAGTCCGAAGAGCACGTCCAGCACGATCCATCCGGCACCCACATTGCTGTTGATGAGAACCGTCTTGTTCGCGTAACCGTCCTTGCGAAACTCAATGGTGTACTGATGCTTGGACTCAAGCCGCAATTCCATCGGTGTTGTGCCCATGTACTGGCCATTTACATACACTTTCGCTGAGGCGGGATCGGAAGAAAAGTTCACCTTCTGGGTAGAACCTTTGAACACTGTTGCGCATCCACTGAGGAGCAGTGTCGCAACGATTGCAGGAGCCAGAATCCAGGAAAGTCGTTTCATCTATGATTCCTCCTCAGCTAAGTATAGGTGAAAACGGGCGCGATCACGCAAATGTTGTTTTCATGCGGTACTGTTTCGGACTCGCTCCGGTAGCTTTCCTGAATCTGGTACTGAAGTAGTAAGCATCGTGGAAGCCCACCCGTTCGGCAATCTCGTAGATTCTGAGATCGGTGTACCGGAGCAGTTCCTTCGCCCGGCGAATGCGGAGTGAAGAGAGATAGTCGACGTACCGCTCGCCGAGGTGCGAGCTGAGGGTGAGGCTGATGTAGCTCGGGCTCCTGCCGAACCGTCTTGCAAGGTGGTCGAGACTCATCTCCTTGTCATAGTTTGTATCGACGTACTTCTTGAGTTCCTCCCCGATTGACCGTTGCTCGCGAATGCGATCATCGATCGAGTGCCGCTCGATTGCGCCGAAGAATGAATGAACCCACTCTTCGAGCTCGGCAATATCTCTACACTGCCTGACTGCGTGCAGCGGATCGAATGCGTCGCCAAATATCGTCTGCGCCTCCTGACCCATTTCGTGAAGTATTACGCACGAGCTCATGGCCAGGCTGCCCGCGAGGATTGCGGCAATCGAGCCGTCGAATGACGAATGGAGGATTTTCGAGAAAAGGGCATGAATGTCCTCGCGGATCTCGGAGAATGCGCCTTCGCGAAGGTGATCGTACAGCTGACTCTGCTGCAGGAGTTCGAACCCGCTTGTCAGCTTCTGTCCCGCGATGTCCTGATACCGGAACGTCTCGTTTGTTCCGTGGACGAAGCCCATACCTGCGGCGACTCGTGCCTCTCTCAACGATATCCAGACTTCGTTCAGGTTTGCCCGCGGGGTGCCAATGCCGGCGGTGCACGCAGATGATGTCGACTCGAAGATCGTGTGGCGAAGCCTGTCGAGGTCCGCCTCCGCCTCATCAGTCTCGCCGGCGATGAGCAACGCAAGTTCCCGCTCGCCGTACAGAAAGGCCTTCCACTTGAGGTTGTTGAGTTCGATGAATCTCTTTGCGACCGAGAGAGCGGCCACACCGGATTCCTCACCGTCTGGATGCGACACGTGTGGAGTCGTTGAGCTCGCGGCTAGTACTGCGGCACAGACTGCACCTTCGGCGAATAGCGGCAGAGTAATTCGATCGGCAGCTCTCTCGAACTCCCGCGAGGGGCCATGCTCGACGGCATCGATCATAAGTCGCTCAAAGAGCATCTCATCGCTTTTTGAAATCTGGTCATGCAGACTCTCAAGACTGCGCCTGTGCAGAGCCTCGTCTTCGAGGCCTTTCCGCATTTCCAGGAGTATCCGCAGAAGCTTGTTTGAGCGGAACGGCTTCAGCACGTAGTCGTGTACCTCAAGCTTCATGAGTGCGCGGGCGTATTCGAACTCCGAGTAGCCTGAGATGACGACTACCTTCATACCGGGGCTGGTCTTTCGCGCCTTTTCCACCAGCTGGATTCCGCTCATTCCGGGCATCCTTATATCCGTTATGAGGATATCCACATTGCCTTGTGTGAGTAACGCCGCAGCTTCCTCGCCCGTGCTGGCAGGTATTACCGGAGAGAATCCGTTCGCGTGCCAGTCGATGCCGTGCATGATCTTTCGACGGATGATCTCTTCGTCTTCACATACAACTACGCTGTACACTGAATCCTCCTATCCGGGCAGATGGGCAACAACCGACGTGCCCTGACCTTCAATCGAGGTCACCCGAAGTCCGTACTGTGGTCCGAATGCAAGCTGAATGCGTGCATGCGTGTTTCTCAGACCAAAGAAGCGGCTGTTCTCAAACGTGCCCGAGCTGTCCGAAAGTGCCGACAGGATCTCACACATGTGCCGCTCATCGATGCCGATGCCATTGTCGGAAACAGAGAGCTCGTATCCGTCAGTCACCGGTTGACCCCTTATAGAGAGATATCCCCCGACAGACTTGCCTTCAAATCCATGGAGCAGAGAGTTCTCCACTATCGGCTGCAGCAACAGACGTGGCGTCCTGCGCGGGAGAATTGCGCGATCGACCTCTACGTCGAACTCGAAGGATTTGCCGAATCTGATGCGCTGGATCGAGAGATAGGTCGTCACGTGAGTCAGCTCTTCTTCCACCGAGATGGTATCGATACCGTTTGCAAAGCTTGTCCTCAGAAAGGTCCCGAAGTTTTCGACCATCTCGATTGCACGCTCTTTGTCATCCATCTCGAGCAGGCTGAGAATGGAGTCAAGCGTGTTATAGATGAAGTGCGGCTGGATCTGTTCCTGCAACGCCTGCGCCTCAAGCATCCGGATCTTCTTCTGATTGGAGACGATTTCGTCCATGAGGTTGCGGATACGGCGGATCATCTCGTTGAAACTTGCCGCGAGCTGTCCGATCTCGTCATGCGAGGAGAAGTTCAGGCGTGCCGAAAGGTCATTCTCCGAAACACGCTGCATGTGCTGGCGTAGCCGGTGAATGGGATCCGTGAGCAATGTCGACAGATAGAGACTGAAGAACACGATGAAAGCAAGCACCGCGACTGCGAATACGATTACCGCAGCAACGCGCACCTGTGCAATGCCTGAGACAATTTCGTCCCGGGGCGAAATGCTTACGAAGGTCCATCCGGAAAGTGCATCGGTCCGGAATGAGACGAGATTCGGCCTCCCCTGCGTCCAGGTAGTGAAGCTCCCGGATCGCGCCGCCCGTATCCGGTCGATGGGAAAAAGGCTCGAAGCAGACTGTCCGATCTGCTTATTGTCCGGCGAAAAGACGATTCGGCCTGTCTGATCGACAACCAGGATGTAGCCATTTTCTCCGAGGTTGACGCCAAGGGTTGCATCGCGGAACAGCCTGTCCGAAACGTCCTCCGAAATAAAACCAAGGTTCACCCCGTCTTCCTCGATGATCGGCTCGGCCACCGTGAACACGTCATCGCCGAAACGCGAGAGATGTGTGGGCACGAAGTAGACCTCGGTCTGCCGGGAGTTCTTCAGGCGTTGGTATATCGCATTAGTCGCAGGATTTACATAGTATTCGCCGATCGTGCTCAGCGCAATTCCACCCGAGGTCGTAATCACGATGTCCTCGAGATCGGATTTGGTCTGCCGGAGATAGTCGAGGTTCTCGGTGATCCGGTACGCGTAACGGGTGGCAAGCTCACGGTGCCCGAGGTTGTTCAGTTTCACATACTGCAGCACGTAGTACGTGTTCTGCAATTCCATGATATTGATGATGTCGTGAAAGTAGGTGGCCACGCCCCGTTCAATATCGTCAGTTACATTCTGAAGATAGTTCAGTGCGTTCCTGTTCATGACGCGCTCGTAGGCGGAGTAGGTAAAAGAGAACAGGACGAGCAGCGGAATAATGCCGAGCAGAACGAAGCTTGCGATGAGCTTCGTCTTCAGGCCCATCATCGACGGCTTTACCGCGAACGCATCCTCAATCATCATTGAATCTCGTAATTCGTTGAGGAATCGAGGTAGGAGCTCACCTGTTTCGGGGTGACAGTACGAATACTGGTGTACACGATCTTCGGCACCTGGGCACCGTGGATGCTCCGGTCGAGCAGTTCGACGCCGAGTTTCCCCATCTCAGCGAAATCCTGACCGCAGACTCCCTGCACCAGTTTCCGCTGCTCAGCCTCGAGCACCGGATAGGTGCTGTCGATGGTTACAGCCACCCCGCCTGCGTGGATCCAGTTGGCGTAGTTGCGCATCGACTCGAGTGGTGCATAGAAAAGCCAACCGCCGGTAAAGAATATGATGTTGAGGTCCGGATCCGTCTCAGTGATCTGACCGGTGAGATCGATGGCCTGGCTTATGCTGTCGTTGCAGTAGAGTGTCGGGAGATAGGTCACTCGCAATTTGCTCGAAAGCGTCCTCTTGAATGCATCGATCCTCTGATTGAGATTGTACGCTTCTTTCTTTCCGGTGAGGATCACCGCTTTCAGCGGCCGTTCCGTGCCGCCTCCGGCGCCGGTGCCGGCGCTTCCTTTCCGTTCGGCGAGTATCCCGAGCAGCGTCTTCGCTGCAGCGGACCCAAGCGCCGCATTGTCCGTTCCCACGTAGAACAGGCGTTTGCTCGCAGGCGAGTCCGAATCGAAGGTTGCAATCTTTACGCCTGCCGCAATCCCTTCGTTGATGACAGGTGCGAGCGCTGCCGGATCATTGCAGCTGATGAGGATTCCCGCTACATGGCGCTTGATGAGCCAGCGGACAATCCGGATCTGTTTTTCAGTGTCGGTGGTATAGGGCGCAATCCATTCGATATTCAGTCCGAGCTTGCGGCCTTCGCTTTCGGCCGCCACCTTTGCATCCAGGAAGATGGGATTATTCAGTGACTTGGGGACGATGCTGATAGTCGGAAGTCCCGTGGAGTCGTCGGCGGCTCCGGCGGACGGCGCGGCGTTTGTGCCCGCGAGCGTTGAGGCGTCGGTTGCCGACTGTGCTGCTGCAGGCGCCGCTGCCAGGATCGCAGGGTGTGGAGCGGAGGCACCATGAGCTCCGCAACCTGAAAGCAGTGCCACAGTGCCAAACGCGAAAACCATAGCGCAGCGGGAAAGCGCTCCGCCGGAGAACATGCGCCGCATTTTGCTCATGCCAGATTATACCATCGAAATCTTCAAGGCTGCGAAATGAATGTGCGATGCAAAAAAAGATCGAAGCATTATTCAAGAAATCACATTCATGACCTGGAATACCACGCCCATAATGGGGAGGCTCGAATGTTACGCGGAAGGAGGTAGCATACGGTTCACCGGGTGCACGGGATATCGTCGGCGAATGCTATAGACGATTCATCAATTCATATTGAGGAGGATTTGGTATGAAAAAGGTAGTCGTTGCCCTGCTTTGCATGCTGGCAGTCTCCGGAATGGTATTCGCCAGCGGGTCAAGCGAACAGAAGGCTGCATCAGCAAAGTCCGGGACAATCAAGATAGGTCTCTCTTTTTCCGACTTCGAGACGCCGCGTTGGCCGGTAGAAGACGCGCTCATGACGAAACTTGCCTACCAGCAGGGTGTGCAAGTCATCTCCCAGGTTGCGAACCATGATGCCAAGCTTCAGAATGACCAGATCGAGAACATGATCACCCAGGGCGTGAATGTCCTCATTATCGTGGCTGAAGACGGCAGTGCAGCAGCAAGCGCCGTGAATGACGCGGCAGCCGCAGGAATCAAGGTAATTGCATACGACAGGCTCATCAAGAGCGACAAACTCTCAGCCTACCTCTCATTTGACAACGTGGCGGTCGGCCGCGCGCAGGCCGAAGGCGTACTGAAAGTGGTCAACAAGGGCAATTTCGCACTGCTCGGCGGAAGTCCGACCGACAACAACGCAGTGCTGTTTCGCCAGGGGCAGATGGAGGTGCTGCAACCACTCATCGACAAAGGACAGATCAAGGTAGTTGCCGATCAGTGGGTTCCGAACTGGTCAGGAGCGCAGGCCGAAAGTCTCATGGAGAATATTCTTACCGCGAACAACAACAAAGTCGATGCAGTCGTCGCCTCCAATGACGACACGGCGCTCGGAGCGATCCAGGCGCTGAAGGCGCAGGGTCTGGCGGGCAAGGTTCCCATTTCCGGACAGGATGCAACTGCCGCCGGGTGCAATTCGATTGTGAAGGGTGAGCTCACCATGACCGTGTTCAAAGATGTCCGCCTGCTCGCACCTCTTGCCATCGACACGGCAATCAAGCTTGCGAAGGGCGAACCGGTTGACGGCATCAAGGACTTCACGCTCGCTGCGCTCACCAATGAGAAGAATCTGCAGGGCTCGGTTCCCTGTAAGTTCCTTCCGATCGTTTCGGTGGACAAGAACAACGTCTATGACGTTGTGGTAAAGAGTGGCTTCCAGAAGTATGACGATGTGTACCGCGACATTCCCGATGCGCAGAGACCACCGCGGCCGGCGGGGCAGTAGTCTCAAGTTCAGCTAATACTTTAATAGAAGGAGGAGGCTGTGAGCCTCCTCCTTTTTGAGGAGCGCATCCGATGACCAGTGCAAACGGCGACACGATTCTTGACATCGATCGGGTAACGAAGGACTTCCCCGGCGTTCGCGCCCTCACCGAGGTGAGCTTCCAGGTGCGTCGCGGAGAGATCCACGGAATCTGCGGCGAGAACGGCGCCGGCAAGTCGACACTGATGAAGATCCTTGCTGGCGTGTACTCCTCCGACTCCTACGAAGGACGAATATCCTACAACGGAGAGGAGCTGCGGTACACGCACAATTCGATCCGCGAGGCGATAGCGAAAGGCATCGCGATCGTCTATCAGGAGCTTGCGCTCATTCCGCTCATGACAGTAGGCGAAAACATCTTCCTCGGCCGCGAGCCGGGCAGCCGCCGTATCGTCCACTGGAACGATCTGTACGCTGAAACACAGAAAATACTTGATGACTATCACCTCACCATTCCGGTAAACGAAGTCGTTTCGAAGCTGAGCGTTGGCCAGCAGCAGATCGTTGAAATTGCCAAGGCACTCTCCGAGCGGGCACAGGTGCTCATTCTCGACGAGCCGACATCGGCGCTCACGGAGGCGGAGGTCGATGTGCTCATGGGCATACTCTCACATCTGCGCGAGCGCGGCGTAACCTGCATATACATCTCCCACAAGGTCGAGGAGTTCTTCCGCATTACCGATCGGATTACCGTCATGCGCGACGGCATGGTCGTCGGCACAATCGACACGAAGACTGTCCGCTACGAGCAGATCATATCGATGATGGTCGGCAGGGAAATGAAGGAGCGGTTCCCCACCGCAAAGCGTACGCCGGGCGATGTGGTGCTCGAAGTGAAGCATCTCTCAGTTGGCGCAGGGAGTCGGATCACCCGGCGCTCGGTGAAGGATGTGTCGTTTACGGTTCGGCGCGGGGAGATCCTCGGGATAGCAGGACTCATGGGCTCCGGACGGAGCGAGCTTGTGACCGCCATTTTCGGCGAGTACGGTGAGACCCGCTCCGGGGAGATCTTCCTTGAAGGGAAGCAGGTGACAATAGGATCAGCGCGTGAGGCCATCAACAACGGCATCAGCCTCGTTCCGGAAGACCGCAAGCGCATGGGCCTCATCATCACCCAGTCGATAGTGAAGAACATATCCCTTCCGAACCTCGACCAATTCGCACCCGGACTCTCGCTCAACATGCACGAGGAAATGCGAAGCTGCGAGGCTGTGGCGAAGGACCTGTCGATCAAGACGCCCACGCTTCTCGCTCTGGTGAACTCGCTGAGCGGTGGAAACCAGCAGAAGGTCGTCATCGCCAAATGGCTCATTTCAAAACCAAAGGTGCTCATACTCGATGAGCCCACGCGCGGCATCGACGTCGGGGCGAAGTACGAAATCTACAAACTCATGAACAAGCTCGCCGACGATGGGGTTGCTGTCATCCTCATCTCCTCCGAGCTTCCGGAGATCCTCGGCATGAGCGACCGGATCCTGGTGATGCACGAAGGTGCGTCCGCCGGCATCATCGATCGTGATGGAGCAACCCAGGAACGCCTCATGGCAATGGCAACCGGGCTCCGCGAAACCGCAGCAAAGGAGTAGCATATGGCGATTCAGACAGCCGAGACAAAGACTCGGAAGGGCATGCAGGTCCATCTCCGCACCTACGCAATCGTTATTGCGCTTGCCGGTATCTGGTTGCTGTTCGGCCTCTTGACCCACTGGCTCTTCCTCGACCCACGCAACCTCTCGAACCTGCTTCGCCAGATGACTATCGAGTCGTTCCTTGCAATCGGCATGGTGCTCGTTATCGTGACCGGCAACATCGACCTGTCGGTAGGCTCGGCCACGGGACTGGTAAGCGTCGTCGTTGCGTCGCTCCAGTATTTCGTACTCCATCCGCTGCTCGCACACCTGCTGCCGGGCGTGCCGACAGTGACTCTCGGCATACTGAACACCGTTATGGCCGTCATCGCAGGGCTCCTCTTCGGCCTCCTCATCGGTGTCTATCAGGGAGCTCTCATCGCGTACCTCAAGATCCCCGCCTTCATCGTCACCCTCGGCGGCATGCTCATATTCCGCGGCGGCGTACTTGCCATCACGCAGGGCAAGACCATCTCGCCGCTCGAAACATCGATGGCATTCATCGCGCAGGGCTACATCCCCGATCCCATCGGATGGGCGCTCGCAGTCATAGTGGTAGCCGCAATCATATTCTTCGCGCTGCATAACAGAAGCAAACGTCGGGATTTCGGCTTCGCGCCCGTCCCCCTCGGCCGCGATCTTATCAAAGTGGTCATCACTTCGGCACTTGTGATTTTCTTTG
>DATKUC010000269.1:0-21430 GCA_035530835.1 Spirochaetia bacterium | reverse complement strand
TTTCTTCCCGTTCTGCTCTACCTTGCGATGACTTCCGTCTACCGCTTCGGCACGGAAAAATCATCGGGCGCAATTGAGCTCCTCACCTACGGACCGTCAGACGGGACATCCTACTTCCTCGGATCTCTGGCCAAGGATGTTCTCCTGTCCGCAGCCGCGCTCCTGGCGTTGTTTCTCTTCTACTGTTTTGCCGGGATTGTCGATAACATAGCTGTCACTCCGCGTCTCCTCGAAGAGGTGTTTCTCCTCTTTTTTTCCGCGATCGCGATTTTCGCGTACGGCATTCTCGTCTCATCGGTTACCGACAGCGCCAACTCGGCGCTTGCCCTGTTTCTCGCGGGATTTGTGCTCCTCGCAGTCAGCCTCGTGGGCTCCTATGCGATTGTCGGCGGCTATGTTCGCAGCCTTTCTGCAATTGCCGCGTGGATCGTGCAGTGGTTCTCGCCGTTCTTCTACTGGTCTCTCGGTACCAGAGCTGCAATCGCCGGAGAGTTCGGTGGATTTGCGCTCGGCATCATTGGGCTGATTGTGCTGGTGGTCGCAGTACTGACGGCAAGCCACTTCATCATCCGTTCCCGGGGAGTGAGACCATGAGGGCCAGTGAAATGCGCAAGCGCAACAGCTATCGAGTCCGTGTCGCCTTCGCAATGATAGTGTTGATCCTTGGCGTTGGAACGGTGTTGTATGCAGATGTTCCGCTTCGCGAGGAGCAGTTCATCTATTCTATCGTCTCGTTTAACGGGCGCGACTATGGCGGTACCTTCGTTCGACAGGATTCCGGGACGTTCTACCTGATGGCGGGCACCGACAACTTCGTATCAGCGCGGAAAACTCTCGTGTACTACTGGCCCATCACGGCGAACTATCGAGTCGACACGCAGACGCTGAATCACCAATTCGACGGAACGCTCCACATCCGGGGGAATGGTGTCGATATAAGACTCCGCCAGGAACAGTACACCTATTACAACCTCCGCGGAACTTACGAGCTGAACTGGGAAGTGGCGAAAGGTCAGGAAGCCGAAAAGGTCTTTCAGGATTACCAGAAGATGGTCACCGACTATCAGAATGGTCTGCTGGAGTATCAGAAGGAGCTGAGCGATTATCAGGATAGCATGAACTCGCTCGGGGCTCAGATCATTCGGTTGAGCAACCAGGGTAAGGATGTCGCGAAACTCGTGGAGCAGCTGAAAGCGCTGAAGCAGCCGCGGGAACCTGCTCAAGCATCATCGAAATACGCCATGCCACCAACTCGGCTCCAGCACGCCTTCATCGTGAACCTCAAACCGGGCCTCTACAAGGTTGAGTTTCTGAATCCGGACGGCTCCACGATGGAAGGTTCGGAGAAACAGCTTATCGTCTTCGCTGAACACGCCGCTAACCGCGTCGGGTACGACGTTATCCCCGGCGACAAATGGACGCGACCCGAAAGCTCGACAATGCCCGGAAGTGTGCTCTACATCGACGGATCGACAGACCTTTACCTTCGACCGTTCTTCGAAACCGAATACAACGACCTGTACTATGAAAAGCTTCTCAGTAACGACGCCCGTGGTAATCCGAACGCCACGCAGTGGGTGAAGCTGCAGCAAGTCCCCGCGGCCCGAATTGCCGTTACCGGAGCCGGCAAGACAGAGTCGGTCACGGAGGAAGATTTCCGGGTGCAGCAGTTGCAGGGTGCAACACTCGGTTATCAGATCGTTCCGTATGTCCAGTCAACGACGGATCCATACGCGAAACCGGATCTCATCGCGTACCGTATTCCCATAGCTTCGGGTGAGACCGTAGTCCACATCGCCGGAAGGGCATCAGACGGCGCTCCTCTTCCCGGCAGCCGACGACAGATCCGCGTCATTGCCGCTCCCGGTCCGGAAAGTCTGCTTGTCGTTCTGGCTTTGCTTCCACTGATGATCATGGCAATCGCACTTCGAGCACGATCGCGGCGCTACAGCAAATAGCCAGGTGATCTCCCGGTCGCCGATCGCCCGCGCAAAAGTTTTTCTTTACAAGCAGAATAACTAGATTATAATGTGAGAATAATCATATTCCACCGATGTCATTCGGCGAAGCATTTTGACCAGCGGTACAGGGCGATGAGCGGGAACAAGAAGACCAGAACGTACGACATCCTCAAGAAACGGATCATCGCACTCGAGCTTCCGCCGGGATTCCCGATCAATGAGGCTGACGTAGCGCAGGAACTGGGTGTGAGCAAGACTCCCGTCCGCGAAGCGCTCAGGCAGCTTGAAAGCGATGGCTTTGTGGAAAATGTTCCCGCCCGCGGGTCCACGGTTTCTCACATTACCTCCCAGGAAGTAAACGACGTGTTCCAGATCCGGGAGATTCTCGAATCCGGCGCAGCCCGCCGCGCCGCGCTGTTCGGCGCGAACGAGGAGCTGCTGCGTGAGCTGGAGGAGGATCGGCGGTTACTGGAAACGGCGGAGATGTCGACCACACTTGTCGACGAATGGGGATCCCCCGAGGATGTGCATCTTTCGATTCTCCGATCGTTGCAGAATCAGACTCTGCTGGATATCTATTCAGGACTCGTGGACCGCATCACGCGAATTCGTAACTTCTACAGCCGTCACCTGGCCACTCGGCGATATCACGACATTCTTGTTGAACACACGGCTATTCTCGATGCGATCTGTGCACACGACGCGGACCTCGCTGAACGGATGATGCAGCGTCACTTGCACAACGCGAACATATTTCTCAGTGACTTGAACACAGCTGAAAGGAAGTGAGCTATGACCAACGTGTACACAAGAATCTCCCGGCCGGACAGAAAGCTGATAGAGCAGTTCCGGCAGATTGGCGTCGCCACGGTGTACGAAGCGGCCGGCAGGGTGGGGTCGATCGATCCGGGTATCAGACCGCTGAGAAGAGGACTGAGAATCATTGGTCCTGCGGTTACAGTTCACTGTCATCCAAAAGATAATCTCATGCTTCACAAGGCGTTGCAGATTGCGCAGGAAGGCGATGTGATAGTGGCAACGACAGACGGTTATCACAATGCCGGGTACTGGGGCGGATTGATGACGACTTCGGCCCTTGCGCGCAAAGTCGCAGGGCTCGCAATTGATGCCTGCGTTCGTGACTCCGCCGAAATTGTCGAAACGGGATTTCCTGTCTTTTGCCGCGGCACCTGTATCCGGGGAACTGCAAAAGATATTCTGGGAACTGTGAATCATCCAATATTGTTTGGCGACATCATGGTAAATCCTGGAGATCTGATTCTCGGCGATGACGACGGAATGGTTGCGATACCGCAGGCTGACATTGAGAGGGTCCTTGAAGCGTCCCGAAAACGCATCGAAAAGGAAAAGGGCAAAGCGGCAGCGCTCGCCTCCGGGACGAGCAGCGTCGAACTGAACAAACTGGACAAGGTCTTTGAATCGCTCGGACTTGTCGAGGAGCAGCCGTGAAACTCCCGGTCGAATCCCTCAAAGCTGCAACAGTTGCACTGCTCAAGTCGAGAGGTGCAACAGAATCCGAAGGGCAGCTTGTCGCTGAGAATCTTCTGAAGGCCGAGATGCGAGGGATTGCGACTCATGGGATCAACTTCCTTCCGATGATCATCGAGCGCATCGACAAGGGTCTGCTGAGTGTTCCCACAGACGTTTCAATCATTTCAGACGATGATGCGACTACGCATCTGGACGGTGGAAACGGACTTGGACAGGTCGCGGCAACCAGATCGATGAGCAGCGCCGTAGAAAAGGCGAAACGATACGGAGTAGGCATGTCGCTCGTGCGCAACACGAACCATGTCGGTCTGCTCGCGTTCTACACGCTTCAGGCGGCCGCTGAAGGGATGATAGGAGTCTGCAGCTGCAATAGTGCTCCCGCTATGGCACCGTGGGGGGGAGCCGAGGCCTTTTTCGGAACAAATCCTTTCTCGATCGCGTGCCCGTCGGGGTCGGGAGTTCCCATCGTACTGGACATGTCAACGAGTGTGGCAGCCCGCGGAAAGATACGCCGCGCAGCAAGAATGAAACAGCCGATCCCCGAAGGCTGGGCGATCGACGAAAAAGGCAATCCGACGAACGATCCTTCCGCTGCCCTGAGAGGCACTCTGTTGCCAATCGGCGGCGCAAAGGGTTCGGGTCTCGCCTTTTTTGTCGATCTGATCAGCGGACTGCTCTCGGGCTCAAAGTTCGCACGTACGGTAACCACGTTTCACCAGCCGATTGAGCCTACCGGTGTGGGCGTAATGTGCCTGGCGATCGATATCAGCAGGTTCATGCCGCTCGACATGTTCGGGCAACTTGTGCGGAAGCACGTTATGTCAATTCGGAGTTCGGCCCGGGGAGCGGGTGTCGAAAGGATCTATCTCCCCGGTGAAATCGAGGCGGAGAGGGAGGAGCGGTCGAGCGGCCAATGGATTGAGGTGGAAGATGCCGTCTGCGACTCGCTTGAAAAGCTCCTCCGTGAACGAGACTTAGGGCTGAGCCTGTTGGGCTCATGAGTGTGGGAATACGAAGGAGCGGATGATGTCGAAGACTGTTGCGATTCATATCAAGGACGTAAAGGGTGAACGGCGGGATCCGCCGCGTACTTCCTGGGTACTCGTCTCCGAGAAGACCGTCGGTGCGAAGAACCTGGCGGTCGGCATCAACGAAACTGCCGCCGGAAGCATGGTGCCGGAACACGAACACGGCGAAGAAGAGGAGGTCATGCTCTTTCTGTCGGGACGAGGCACCTTCGTTACCGAAGACGGGGAGATCCCCATCGAGCCGGGAGTCTGCGTCTATAATCCTCCCGGCGGTAAACACAAGATCCTGAACACGGGCGATGAGGTGTTGAGATTCGTGTGGATCTATTCACCGCAACTGAAGAGTCACCGGAAGTGAACAATCATTGTCAGAAGAAGCGGAGGCAATTATGAGCAAATGGACTTTTCCACCGCAGGGTGGACACATGGAGAAGCCGGACAAGATCTACTATCAAACGATGACGAAGAAGGACGTCGAAGAGCGCCTGAAGGTGAACGACATTCTGCTCATCCCGTTTGGATCGACCGAAAACCACGGGGACTCGCAACCCTTCGGTGAAGATGTGTTTATCGTGACCAGAATGTGCGAGATGGTCGCCCAGAGGACCGGATGCACAGTCGCGGAACCGATGTGGTACGCATCGCATCCTTTCGCCCACCTCGGGCAGACAGGAACAGTTCCAATTCCCGACGATGTGACCTCCGCTGTCGTGCGCTCTGTGATCTCCGGTTATTGGAACGCCGGGTTCCGCAAGCAGATCCTGATGAGCAGTCACGGGCAGGAGTACATCATCCCGTCCGCCATTCAGGAATGGGCAAAAAAATTCCAGGTACCCGCAGTAATTATTTTCCTTGACGTGATGAAGATCATGGGCGACGCTCTAAAGGACAAGGCTCACGGTGGACCGTTTGAAACCCCCTTCCGTCACGGGGATGAAGCGGAGAACTCTATATGTCTTGCGCTGTTTCCCGAGTTTGTGCAGATGGAGAACGCCGTGGACACCAAGACATGGGGATTCCTGCCGGAAGGGCATATCGATAAGGGCGGGGACATCTACAACTATCCCATCCCGGGGCAAAGTCATATCGGCGGCGGCGGAGTAGAGTTCGCTCTGTATCCGGAAGGCGTGCTGGGCAGTCCTTCGCTCGCAAAGGCGGAGAAGGCCTACAAGGCTATAGAGAACTATCTTGACTACATGGTCAAGCTTCACGACGACATTCGCTCCAAGTTCCCTCCGGGGGTGCTTCCGGATGCCAAATATATGACACAGAGGAGCCAGGAGGAAATCGATCTTCTGCTCAAGGGGCCGGACCACGGCGGCAGGCACATCTACACGGTCGCCTGGCCTTCGTAGACCGGCGGATATCGGGATGAGTGGCGGCGCAACCCGCCAATGGTAAAAGGCGATTGTGAAGCGTTGCTTCATAGGACAAACTTTGAAGGAGGCGTGAAGATGAAGAAAATCTTCGCTACCATTATTATTATGGCGTTTGCTGCGGCGGCCGCAATGGCTGGCGGCAAAGCCGAAGCTCCTACACCACCACCGTCCACGACAGGAGCGGCGCAACCGGGCGCGATCATTCTCAAGCTCGCGCACGCGGATTCGACCGACCCGTACACTTCGCGGAAACAGGATCAGGCGCTCGCGTTCGCCAACCTCGTGAACGCGCGGAGCAACGGCAGAATCCATGTGGAAATCTACGGTGCCGGAGCACTCGGCGGCGAGAAAGAATATGTCGCGTCGATCAAGCAGGGTTCCATCCAGGCCGGTATCGCATCCGGCGTCGTATCGAACTTCTTCAAGCCCGCGATGGTGACCTCGATTCCATACGTCTTCCCATCCGCCGACATTGCATGGACTGTACTTGACGGTCCGTTTGGCCAGAAGCTCTCGGACGCGTTTCTGAAAGAGACGGGAATGCGTAACCTCGCCTTCTCGGAAGTTGGCTTTCGCAATTTCACCAACAGCGTGCGCGAAATCAAATCGCCAGCCGACATGAAGGGATTGAAGATTCGAGTTCAGGAAGACCCGATCTACACAAACATGGTCAAGGGCCTGGGCGCAAGCCCCACCCCGATCGCGTGGCCGGAGACATACACTTCGCTCCAGACCCACGTTGTCGATGGTGAGGAAAATCCGGTTTCAACAATTCTGTTTGCCAAGTTTGCCGAAGTGCAGAAATACCTGACGCTTGACAAGCATGTGTACGGAGTCGACTGGTTCATCATCAACGAGAAGTTCTACGAATCACTTCCGCCGGATCTGCGCTACATCGTCAGCGACTCCGCGCGTATCAGCGCCACGGTGGGAAGGGGAGTTCAGCAGTTGCTGTCGGCCGTCGGAATCTCCCAGCTGCAGTCACAGGGAATGCAGGTCTATGTACCGTCGGCCGCTGAGATCGATCAGTTCAAGAATGCAACCCAGCCGCCGGTCCTCGACTGGCTGAAGACGCAGATCGATCCGTCCTGGATAAGCGGTGAGATGGACGCGGTGCAGGCGGCATACGCAGAGTCTCAGAAGATCGCTCAGTAACGTAATCGGTCAGTTTCCCGTGCGGAGAAGAGAAGTCCTTCGTCTTCTCCGCACACAGTATCTGGTAAATACAAGACAACCCCGGGAGGAGCGGCGAATGGTCGTGCGAAACTTTTTTCGGATAGTTGATGCTCTCACGAACAGCATGGTGTATCTGCTCCTGTCGGTTATGGTGCTGAACACAGCGGTCAGCGTCTTTTTTCGGTACATTCTCGGAAATGCAATCTCCTGGTCCGAGGAGGTGTCGCGGTATCTCATGATCTGGATGGGCTTCTTTGGGATGAGCCTGGCGACGCGGGATCGGGAGCATGTCGGTGTCACCTTCTTCATCAATGCGCTTCCGCCGATTCCCCGGAAGATCCTCAGATACCTGTCTGACTTTCTGGTTATTGGATTTCTGCTTCTTCTCATCGTGCTCTCGATAAGCCAGATCATCGGTTCGGAAGGCGAGACCACCGCGGCCCTCGAGATACCGATGGCGATTCCCCTTTCTTCAGTGACGGTTGGCGGGTTCCTCATGTTCCTGCAGGCGATCCGAAGAACGGTGAAGATGATTCGTGAAGATCTGAAACCGCAGCAAGAATAGACTCCAGAAGTACGGGGGAAGAACTATATGCTTCTAAGCGTTATCGTTTTTATTGCGTGTCTCCTCATCGGGGTACCGATCGCGTTCAGCCTCGGTGCTGCCTCGATTGCATTTCTGGTTGTCCTCGGCGGTATACCGTTTGAAGTTGTTGCGCAGCGCATGTTCAACGGGCTCGATTCCTTTCCGTTCATGGCGATTCCCTTTTTCATCCTCGCAGGCGAGCTGATGAACACCGGCGGAATTACCAGGCGCCTGGTAACCTTTTCGGAGACGCTCGTCGGGCATATGAAGGGCGGCCTTGCACATGTGAACATTATCACGAGCATGTTCTTTGCCGGCATAACCGGTTCGGCAATTGCAGATACCTCGGCTATCGGTTCCATGCTGATACCGGCGATGGAAAAAGAGGGGTACGATTCTGATTTCAGCGCAGCCGTGACGGCGTCCGCATCTGTAATGGGACCTATCATCCCGCCGAGCATTCCGTTCGTGATCTTCTCGCTCCTGAGCGGTACTTCGGTGGCAGCCCTCTTTCTTGCCGGTGTGATTCCCGGCGTTCTTCTGGCAGCTGGACTGATGCTGGTCACCTACATCATCGCACGGAAGCGCAACTATCCGAAGAAGCCGGGACTTCCGAACATCCGGGCAATAGCTCGGGCATTCGTTCCCGCGATTATTCCGCTGATGATGCCGTTGATAATACTCGGTGGCATTCTCGGCGGTATCGTAACCGCTACCGAAGCATCCGGGATCGCGGTCATCTACGGGCTGATCATTGGATTTCTCGTGTACCGGAACATCTCGCTCAAGCAGCTGCTCAATATCTTTCTCTCCACCGCGAAGACTGTCGGTATTGTCTTTCTGGTAATTGCCTGCTCGAACGTTTTTAACTGGATGCTGACGGTGGCACAGGTTCCCCAGACAATCACCTCGTTTGTATCCCAGAATTTCGCAAGCAGAGCTCTGCTTCTTCTGGCAATTAACGTTGTTCTGCTGTTCTTCGGAACCTTCATGGAAGGAACCGCGGCGATGATAATCACCGTCCCGATCCTGATGCAGATGACCGGAATTTTCGGCATCCCTCCGGTCATGCTCGGCGCCATTGTGGTTTTGAATCTCATGATCGGACTCATCACTCCGCCGGTCGGGTTGTGCCTGTTTGTCGCGTGCGGGATCGCGAAGATTACTCTGGAAAAACTGGTAAAGGCTATCTGGCCATTCCTGATAGTCGAAGTGGTAGTTCTGTTTCTCGTAACTTACATCGATCCGATCAGTCTCTTTCTGCCTCGACTTTTCGGCTACATAAGATGAACACCGCTCAGGCTCGTTCGGTCAAAATGCGGTTGGGTTGTTTCGGGCTAGTAAAGGATCTTGATGCGATTGCTGCGGCCGGATATGACTGCGCGGAACTGCATGTCAGGGAGATCATGGCGTTCGATGACGCACGGTTCAGGAAAGCGCTCGCGGAGTTGAGATCCTGCGGCATTCCTGCTGAAGTATTCGACAATCCCATCCCGCTGGAAAGTCGGATAGTCGATGCATCGTTTGACCTGGACTACTATCGGGACTTTCTCAGCAAGGCGGCGGACCGAAGTGCAGAAATGGGCGCGAGATATTTTGTATTCGGAAATGGCAAGGCGAGAAGCCTTCCCACCGAAGGGGACATCGCCGGAGCGAGAGAGAAATTCGATGAGTTCTTCAACATGCTTCTGGACATCACCGCGCAGCACAATATCACCGTTCTGATCGAACCGTTGGGCAGGAAGCTGTCGAACATCGTCAATAACCTTCCGGAGGCAGTGGATTTCATCAAGAAATACGGCCGCACGAATCTCAAGACATTCGTGGACTACCGGTACATGGTCGAGCTTGGGCGACCGCTCGATGATATTGAGCGATATGAGCCATTCATCAGGCACGTGCACATCGATAACCCGCTGACTGCGTTTCCGGAGCGGTTAGTCCCCCGGCTCGACGACGGATTTGACTACGAGCCCTTTCTCGATGAGCTGAAGAAGATCGCATACAAGGAAATTGTCTCGATCGAAGCGTCGGTATTCAACGATTTTCCGCGGGAAATCCGGGAGGGTATCGATTTTTTCGCTGCCCATGGAATCAGACCGTATCGGAGCTGAGGCCGGGCGAGGGGGTACGAATCATGAAAGCGCTTGTTTACCACGGACCGCATGATCTTCGGTATGTCGAGGTCGATACGCCGGAACCGAAGATGGGCGAGGTCCTGATCCGCCCGCGATCGGTGTCGATTTGCGGATCCGACCTTTCCGGCTACAAGGGAGGTTCGGCGATGCGAGTGCCTCCCCTTATCATGGGACATGAGTTTTCCGGCGAGATTGCAAAGTTGGGGAGTGGCGTTTCCGGGATGAAGGTCGGTGATCGAGTCGGTGTTGTCACCAATCTGTACTGCGGAACTTGTCCGGAGTGCCGGAATGGACTATCGAATGTCTGTGATAATCGATTCATCATCGGCACGACGATGAAGGCAGGAAGCTACAACGGCGCCATGGCAGACTTCGTTGTGGCACCGGCCGAGAAGATCATGCGGCTCCCCGACAACGTCTCCTTCCACGAGTGTGCGCTTGTGGAACCGCTTTCCATCGCACTGCGTGCAACCAAGCATGCCGGCGAACTGACTGGCAAGACCGTCGCTGTGTTCGGAACGGGACCGATCGGCCTGCTCACAATCATGTGTGTAAGAGCATTCGGCGCAAAGCGTGTCATCGCCATTGATATGGTGGACGGACGGTTGACGATGGCCCGTCAGTGCGGTGCAAGCGACACGATCAACTCCCGGGAAGACGTCCCGAAGCTCGCGCGTCAGTTGACCGGCGAGGGCGGAATCGACGTTGTGTTCGATGCCGCAGGGGTTGCCGCAACCATCAACACCGGTATCGATATTGTGCGGAACGGCGGAACAATCATCATGATCGGTCTCGCATCGCCTACCTTCGAAATTGAATACAAACACGCGGTGGCAAAAGAGCTCACTCTCCAGGGAAGTTACATGTATACGAGCGAGATGAGGGAAGGGCTGCAGCTTATCACCGACGGCAAGCTGAACGTCAAACAGATTATAACTTCCGAACTCCCGATGTCCGAAGGCCCGAGAATCTTCGAGGAACTCGTCTCCGGCTCATCGAGTGAAATTAAAGTTATTCTGACCAATAGCTGAAAGACGAGGCATCAGCCGCGAAAGGAGAAGCAGAATGAGCGGTGCAACACGGTACAACAATTTCATTGGCGGCGGGTGGAAACCGCCGAGTAGCGGCGCCTACTATTCCGACTACAATCCGGCCGACGAGAAAGATCTCGTTGGCGAGTTCCCGCTTTCGACGAACCAGGACGCAGACGAGGCGATCAGGAGTGCCAGTGGCGCGTTCGGCTCCTGGAGCAGACTGCTCCCGGGTGAGCGGGCGAAATACATTGAGAAGTTCGTCACCCATCTTGCGCAAAACGTCCAGCGTGTGGGTGAGGCACTCTGCCGTGAGGAGGGCAAAACGCTCAAAGAAGCGTTAGGTGAACCGACGCGGGGAGTTGTTGAGTGCAGCTACTTTGCCGGTGAGGCGCAGCGGCTTGACGGAATCACGATGCCAAGCGATCGGAAGGGTGTCATCAGCGTGGCTGCCCGCGTGCCGATCGGGGTGGTCGCGGCAATTTCTCCCTGGAACTTCCCGTTCCTGACGCCGCTCCGAAAGATCATACCGGCGCTCGCTATGGGTAACACCGTAGTGTTCAAACCGGCTTTCGACACCCCGTTGAGCGGAGTGCTCCTGATGGAGCTGTTCGAAAAGGCGGAGCTCCCTCCTGGCGTCGTGAATATGGTTATCGGTAAGGGAAGTACGATGGGAGATGCCATTTCCGGCAACCCGCTGGTGCGGGGAATAACCTTCACCGGATCAACCGCGGTTGGCAGACGCATCAATCAGCGCGCCGCTGAGAACTTCACGAAGGTTCAGCTCGAGATGGGAGGCAAGAATCCCTGCGTAGTGGCAGACTACGCGAATCTTGACCGGGCGGCGGCTGAGATAACCACCGCAGCCTTCGCGGTGAGCGGACAGCGTTGTACGTCGATAAGTCGCGTGATCGTTCTCGAGAAGCACGCCGAGGAGCTCGAGGCGAGGATAATCGAGAAGATGAAATCCTACGTCATCGGAAACGGGGCCGATCCGAAGGTGACCATGGGACCGGTCATCAATCGCGCCGCCGGCGAGAGCATCATGGCATATATCCAGAGCGCCAGAGATGAAGGTGCCACGGTGAAAGCCGGTGGAAGACAGCTCACCGGCGGCGACTATGACAAGGGATTCTACATCGAACCGACTCTGATAACTGACGCGACTCCGTCGATGAAGGTTTCTATCGAAGAGATATTCGGTCCGGTGCTGGTCAGCATCAAAGTGGGTTCGTTTGCCGAGGCGATGAAGGTTGCCAACGATTCTGAATATGGGCTTGCCGCATCGCTGTTCTCGGACAACCTGTCCTACATCTACGATTTTCAGCAGAACATAGAGTCGGGAATGGTGCACATCAATCACGGCACGGTAACCGACAGCACGATGCCCTTCGGAGGAGTGAAACACTCAGGCATCGGATCTTTTTCAAAAGGAGTCACAAACAAAGACTTCTTCACCACTTACAAGGTCAACTACGTTAAGTATTCGTGACGCCCGGCGCGCACACCCGTGCGCTGCCTGACAATAGCAACGGCTGAGGAGCATCTGATATGGAGCTGGAAAATCGGGTAATGGTTATAACCGGGGCGGGGCTCGGAATTGGGAAGGCTATTGCCGGGAAAGTGTACGCAGAGGGCGCCCGGGTAGCGCTATGGGATATGAACTTCGAGTCGGTTGAGAAGCTGTCGAACGAGCTTGATCCCGGCGGCGAGAGAACAGTTGCCATCAAGGTGAACACGACAAAGGAATCGGAGGTGCGGGCGGCCGTCGCAAGAACCGTTGAGAAATTCGGTCGGATCGATGTGCTTGTCAACAACGCTGGAATCTCGCGTCACGCACTCCTCGAAGATATGACGCTTGAGCTTTTCGAGCAGGTGATCAGCGTGAATCTGACCGGACCATTTCTGTGCTGCAAGGCGGTGGCTCCCGTCATGAAGAAGCAGAAGTTCGGAAAGATCGTAAACATCGCCTCTCTCGGTGCACGGACCGGTCGTCCCGGTGTTGGAGTGAACTACGCTGCCTCCAAAGCGGGGCTGCTCGGGATCACCAAGGTGCTCGCCAGGGAGCTTGGTCCGGACAACATCTACGTGAATGCGATCTGTCCCGGCCCCATCCTCACCGACCAGACCAAACAATATTCGCCTGAGGTATTTGCCACCTGGAACGCCGGGCGGGCAGTTCCAAAGGATGGTTTGCCGGAAGACGTCGGCGACGCGGTCATCTTTCTTGCCTCGAGCCGGTCCGATTGGGTGACCGGCGTTACCCTGGATGTCAACGGCGGGATCTTCATTGGCTGACATCGGTTCAACCGGACGGACAGGAACAGGAGAGGCTTCGACATGAGCGCTGACAATCTGAGCTCACAATCACAACAGTTTCCGTTCGCCGCTGAACGGCTTTCGGAACTGATCGGGAAATCAGGCGTGGATCTCCTACTTGCCTCTTCGCGGCATAACATCCGCTACCTCACCGGCGGGTACTACTATCCACTGTACATGTGGGACGGGCACACGAATCGGACCCAGCACCTCTCGTTTCTCGGGATTCCACGCGGAGCTCTGGATGACTCCTTCTTTGTCGGTCGCCCGGGTGAGAAGGATGTAATGGAAGAGGCTGACGTCTGGGTACGACCCTGTTTCGAAGCCGCTCGAATCGGCAGCTTGTCGACTGTCGAACGCACCGTTGAAGTACTCAAGAAGCGCCACCTCGATTCCGGGCGCGTGGCGGTCGAGCTCTCCACGCTTCCTGCAGATGCATTCAACCAGCTTCGGCGTGAATTGCCGCGCGTCGAATTTGTGGAAGCTTCGCGCCTTCTTGATCCGCTGCGGGCCGTTAAGTCTCCGAAGGAGATCCAGGTCATACGCGATGGGACAGACAAACTTCTCCAGGCGGTGGGGCATGCTCTGAGAAACGGCTTTCACGGTGAAACGACGCTCGATGTGGCGGAGCAGGTCAACGTGCAATGCGCGGCACGGGGACTGCACTTCCTCTACGCGCTCGTGTGTGCCGGACCGAGTTACTTTCGGGCTCCATCGCGCAAACGAACGTGGAATGCAGGAAGACCACTTCATATCGATTCGGGAAGTCTCGTCGACGGATACGTGGTTGAGGTGTGCCGAATGGGATTTCTGGGCAGCCCGGCCGATCTGGTTGACGATCTGTTTCACGCGTGCCGCGAGCTCGAGGATGCCGTTTTACCGGAAATGCGCCCCGGGGTGGAAGCGAAGGAGCTTCACGTGCGGGCGAGCCGATTTCTCGCCACACACAGATTCGGCGAGTTCGGCAAGTTCATTGCTCACGGGATTGGGATGGTCCACCACGAGGATCCGGTGATCAATCCTGAATCGTCTCAGCTTCTGGAGGCGGGCATGGTCGTGTCAGTCGAAATGGAATTTCGCCACCCGGACGCCGGACACATCAAGATTGAGGACATGGTAGTTGTTACAGGTCAGGGAGGCGAAGTGATCAGCCCCGGGAGTGATTCCTGGAGCGTCGCCCCTCTGTAGACACTCTTCGACAATCGGTCGAGGGGCGCTCGACTCCGGAATGGAAACCAACACCTGAGTGACGCGACACGGAGGGCACTATGTTCAAGCTACGTAACGGTATCGATATACTCACCGACGCGGGAAGCATTCAATCGCGACAGGCTGCCGTAGATGTGCTCGAAACTTCGCTTGACGAACTGAATTTCGAGAAGATTCATCGTCTTGATAACGACGAGGTGATGCTGAAAATCGCGAACGCCGTTTCCCTCTGTCGGCCGCAGAGCGTGTTCATTCATACCGGATCGTTAGCTGACATGCAGTTCGTACGATCGATGGCCCTGCGCAACGGGGAGGAGTTCCCCCTTGCCGCGCCCGGCCACACCTGTCATTTTGATCTGCCCGAGGACCAGGGGCGAATGGTTGATCAGACGTTCTACATCGTGAACAACGGCGAAGATGTAAGCGTTCTCTCACGGAAGATCGCGCGGGAAGAAGCCCGCGAATATGTGGAACAGAACATGCGCGGAATTATGGCCGGGAAGACCATGATCGTCGGCATGTACAGTCGCGGTCCGGTCGGTTCCCGGGCGGCCATTCCAGCACTTCAGATTTCCGATTCCTTCTATGTTATACACAGCGCAGACATCCTGTATGCGAATGCCTTTCATGAGATGGTGCATGAAATAGAGCGGGCGGGGATGTTCTTTACGAATCTGCATTCGATGGGCAAGTTCAGTTCGTCGGATATCGCGAAGGCGCGCATCTTCATGGACCGAAGCTGGCTGACCACATTCAGCATGCACTGCACGTACGCCGGCAACACGCTCATGCTCAAGAAGGGGAATCATCGGTTTGCCGTCGACCGCGCAACCTACATGAGAACAGGAGAAGAACTGTCAGAACACATGTTCATCACCGGCTTGACCGGACCCGGAGGGCGGAAGACGTTCTTCGCCGGAGCGGCACCTTCGGGCTGCGGGAAAACTACCACGGCAATGGTCGGGACAGATCTGATTGGAGATGACCTTGCGCAACTGTGGATCGCTGAAGACGGCTCGCTGCGGGCAATCAATCCGGAGACCGGCGTATTCGGAATCGTGCAGGACGTGAATCCGGAAGGTGATCCGATCCTGATGGAGAGTCTCGAACACGATTCAGATGAAGTCATATGGTCGAACTTGCTTATCGATGACGACAGCCGGCCCCGCTGGGTCGGGGACGGAAAGGCACTTCCGGCTCGCGGGAGAAACTGGCTTGGCCCGTGGACACCCGACTCGAAAAATGAGCGGGGGAGGCCGATTCCGATGTCCCACCCGAACGCGCGGTTCACAATGCGCAGCAACTGCATTGCAAACTACAATCGAAAACTGGCGATCGAACCCGCAGGCGTCCCTGTCAGCGTCATCACCTATTCCGGACGTGACAGCGACACCATGCCGCCGGTATGGGTAGCCAAAAATGCAGACGCAGGCGTCGCAATCGGCGCCTCGATTCTTTCGGTGGCAACTGCGACGGAAGTCGGCGTGTCCGGAGTGAAGCGACAGCCATGGGCAAACGCCGCATTCATCCCCGGGCCCCTTGCTCACTATATGAAGGCACAATTCGATTTCTTCAATTCGGAGCGACTGAAACCGAAACCGGTGATTGCCGGTCTGAACTATTTCCTGAATCACGCCGCGCGGGGCGGAGACTCTGCGGAACTACTCGGTGAGAAACGCGATGTTCTGGTTTGGCTTTCCTGGCTCGAGCGGTACGTACATGGGGAGATGGCGGCGATTGATACTCCTGTCGGATTCATCCCCACGTACCGTGATCTGAAAGGTCTGTTCGCGACGATGATTTCCAAGGAGTATCCACGGGATCTGTACGAACGTCAGTTCTCCATTTACGTTGACAATATACTTTATCGCCTTGTCAAACTTGAAGAGTCGTACGGGGCCGAAGTGGATGTACCGACGCGTATATTTACCGTCTACGCAGAACAACGCAAGCTGCTGCTCGGTCTGAAGGAGCAGCATGGGGCGATCGTCGCGCCGTCACGCCTGCTCGCCGTCGGCTCCGCCTCTGGATAGACCGATCAGGAAGACGCTGGCATTCTGGAGATGTTGCTGCATTGCCCGTTGGGCGTCCTCCGGTTTTCCCGCGAGAATCGCCTCGATAACGGCGTTGTGCTCGTTCACGACGTCGATGAAACGTCGTCGTGTCAGCCGTTTGCCGTAGTAGTTCCTTATTCTGAGAATGCGGTCGATCAATCCGGCATACACTTCATTCAGTAGCTGATTGCCGAGCGAGGAGACGATCGTGACGTGCATGTCCTCCCATTCACCCCATTCGTGCACATACTCGTCCGAGCTCTTTGCATTTTCGAGAGTTTCCAGATTGATGTCTCGAAGTTTGCGCAGTTTTTCATTACCCCGGAGCAGTGCCGCGCGCCGGGCGGCACCCGATTCAACGATCTCGCGTATCTGGAAGACATCGCTGATCTCGTGCGATGTGATGTGTGTGATGGTGGAGCCGCGCGAAGGAACATTTTCAACCAGCCCATCCCGTTCAAGTTGACGAAGCGCCTCGCGGATCGGAGTCTTGCTTACGCCCAGATCGCTTGCGAAGTCGGCTTCATTGATCGGCAATCCCGGTTGAAGTTCGATATTGATGATGCGTGACTTGAGGGTGTCATAAACCCAGTTTTTCTTGTTACGTCGTATCTCCATAGCCTATCCTGAGTATACTCTGAATATTATCCGGATGTAGTCGTCCAGTCGATAGGTTCCGGACAGGACGCCACCTGACAGTTGTGAAGAAGTCTGATAATATTGCAGACGCCCTCGGAGGTGAAATCGGGTGCAGAAGCACGTCGTGGTTATTCACGGACCAAATCTCAACATGCTCGGAAAACGGGAAGTTGGCATATATGGTGGAAAGTCACTTGACGACATCAACCTTGACGTCTCCGCGGAAGCGGCAAGGCTCAACGTCAGCGTCGAGTTCTTTCAGTCGAACAGTGAAGGGGAGCTTGTCACTCGAATACAACAATGCAGAGGCACCGCGGACGGCGTGCTGCTGAACGCCGGTGCATACACACACTATTCCGCTGCGCTTCGCGACGCGATCGCAGCATCTGAAGTTCCGACTGTTGAAGTCCACATTTCGAACATCTACAAGCGGGAGAAATTCCGTCATACCTCCTACATTGCGCCCGTCTGCATCGGGCAGATCTGCGGCCTCGGGTCTCACGGGTACGTGCTTGCACTTCGTGCCTTGATGGAAGAACGGCTCGATCCATGGCTCGTGTGATGAAAGTAAGGAAGCAGGAGTTCCGGCGTGAAAAATCGTAAATTCATGGTCCTCTCCGGTCCGAATCTCAACCTCCTCGGAACCCGAAAGACATCCATCTACGGACAGGGCTCTCTGCAGGATATTCATGAAGGTTTGAAGAAGCGGGCCGAAGAGCTTTCAGTTTCCGTCGAATGCAGACAGTACAACAATGAAGGTGCAATGATTGACTGGCTTCAGGAGGCCCCCGGAAAGTTCGACGGCGTGATAATTAATGCAGGCGCGCTTGCCCATTACAGCTACAGCCTGCGAAGCGCGATCGGAGCGACGTTGTTGCCCTGTATTGAAGTATACATTTCCAACATCCATGCGCGCGAAGAATTTCGCCACCAGTCGGTGATAGCTCCGGTGTGCGTCGGCGTTATCGCAGGCTTCGGGAAGAAGAGCTACCTGCTTGCGCTCGAAGCCCTGGCGAATCTGACGAATGCATAGATCCGAGGAGCAGTGCAATTGAGTGTTCGATGGGCAAAGTTGCTAACGCGGTTGACGGATCTTGAATCGGCGGCTCGCGATGGATTCCAGACGGTCCAGCTGAACGCCAATGACTTCGTCGATCTCGACGAAAATGGATTCGATAAACTTCGGTCGACGTTCGGATCAACCGGCCTGTCCGCCGAGGTCTGCTCCGTCCCGCTCCCCCCCGAAGTACGGGTAACCGAAAAGGGCTTCAACATTTACGCCTGGACCGAGCACGTCAAGAAGGGAATCCGCATGGCCTCAGCCCTCGGGTGCCGCGAGCTTGTCTGGAGTGAAGGGCGCGCGCGGGTGCTGCCCTGGGAAGGGGACATCTCCGGCCTCAAAGAGCAGCTGCTTCAGTTTCTCTGGATCCTCTGCGATATCTGCGGACAATACGGAATCCGGCTCCTCATAGAGCCGCTGGGTCCCCGTCGCACGAACTTTTTGAACTCGATGGAAGAAACGTCGGATTTCATCCGGATGGTCAATAAGGATAACCTGGCAGCGCTGATAAGCCTCCGGGAGCTCGCGGAGATTAAGCTGGATGATGCGGGGATACAGCGTTTCTCCCATCTTATCGCGCACGTGCATCTTGAAAATCCGCAGCTGACAGAAGGTCCCCGCGTTGGTCCTCTCCCGGAAGATGGCTACGACTATCGACCATTCCTGCGCGCACTTCGTGGCGTGAACTACGCCGGGATCATCACCCTTCCATCGGACAGCACAGCCGCAAGCCTGGCGTACTTTCAGAAGCTCTGGAACGAGCTATAGAGCGATGGAATCAATTGTCACGCGGGACAGGACGGCTCGAGATATAGAGAGACAGAAATGCGGGCAACAAATGTCTGCTTCGCCGGCAACATCAAACCGGGAAACAATTCGGGCCCGCCCCTGAGGACAGGCCCGTGCGTGCCTTTGTCTGAAATAGCTACGGCAACGTGAAGGTGAACCAGTCGTAACCCTGGTACGGAATGTACCAGTTCACGGCCTGCCCGACGGGTACCGAGTAGGCATTTGTCGGTTCTGTCGTATTGAAAGGCACCGTACTCGCGTTCAGGGTGATAATCGTGTTGTTGTTGCTCGCAGTCGGCTCGCTCGAGAGTGCGTTGAAACTCACCTGGCCCACATTGGCGCTGCGCACCTCAAGGGCGTAGGCCCCGGAGTAGAATGAGTAGGGGTTGGGAATCCATACGAGCACATAGTAAGTGCCCGAAGTGAGTTCCGAGCCGGTGGCGGTGAAGTCCAGAACCGCAGTCGCCCCCGGATACGCACCAACGTTCTCTCCCTGGTATTGAACCACACCGGTAGAGGTCTTCTTGTAGAGCGCGATGGCCGTAGTTGCTGTCCCTCCGCCTGCGGGAGCGTAGGTTTCCACGTAGAGCGGGTAGGACTGCGGCGAAGGGGTAGCATAGACGAGCAGTCGCAGCGCCTCTGCAACCGTCGACGTATTGTTGGCAGTGTTTGTATCCACCACATCGCCTGCCGGGTCCACGACGGCGTAGAGATAGTAGACGAGGTTCGCCGTGGTAGCGGTGATTGTGAGCGAGGTGTTTACGTTCACTGTGGCATTGCTTCCGATGTTGGAGAATGATGCCGAACCGAGCGATGTGTCTGTCGCCGGATTGAACGTGCTCGAAGTGGCAAGGTAGAAGTTCACCGCTATCGGTCCGGAGACGGAGCCAGTCGCGAGATTTTGCACCGGAAGCGTCACGGTGATCGAGCCACCCTGCTGTACCGAGGTCCCGGCAGTGCTCACATTTCCCGGTGCGAGATCGACCGCTCCTGTTGTGGTAGTCGAAGGCGTGGAAGTGGTTGCCGCGATTGTTATTTCGCCACGCCGGTCGATGGTTGCGAGCGCGGCTTCTCCATCCTGATCGGTGCCGAGCACCTGATAGTCCCCGGTGCTCTTGTCGATCGATATTCCATCCTTCTCGACCATCGTGAGGTATGAAGTAAGTTCGTTGAGAAGGAGCAACTTCAGCCTGTCGAGGACGAGCCTCTTGAGATAATCAAAGAAGTGATGACCGTGGCGGTGATTGTCGTCTACAGTCGACGGTGCATACGTTCCGATCACCTTCGCACCGGACACCTGCAGATGACGCTCGTGCCGGTACAGCGAGACAGTCCAGTAGACACCGACGGTCGTACCGGGGGCAATGGTCCACTTTCCGAAGTTGATGCCGTTCTTGTTCTCTGCATAACCGATGATCATATGCCCGTCGCCGCTCGTACCCATGACATGGTATGTCCAGCCGAGGTGGCCCGCGAAGGCACCGTTCGCCTCGTCGGTTTCCGGCAGGACGGAGACGCCCTTGCCGTCCTTTTCGCTGATGACTGACTCTATATGGTTCTGCGAATACGCCCATATTCCGGCCCGGCCGTCGCGGGTCGTTCCGACTATGAGAGCTGGAGATGTCGTATCCGAACTGTTGCCTGAATCCTCAAAGCGCGTAACGCCTGTTGCGCTGGCACAGTCGACGGTTGCGCCCGTAGAATCTGTGGACGAGATGTTCAGTCTATTTCCCGTCTCTGTCAGGAGTACCGCCTGATTCGATTCATTCTGTACCGAGAGCGGTGCGCTGGTGGGCGGTGTTCCGGATGATGTGTTGCTGCTCGTGCTCGCTGCAGGAATAATCGGCGATGAGCACGACAACAGAACGAGTATCGGCAGGGCAAAAAGACCGATAAGCGGCTTCATTCTCACGTTTTTACCTCCACGGAAGATTGTGGCCACTTTAATACATCCAAACAGGTTAGCCGGTCGACCCAGCGTTGTCTACCCCCGTTCATGGCAACGTGAAGGTGAACCAGTCGAAACCGCCTGTCGGAATGTACCAGTTCACGGCCTGCCCGACGGGTACCGAGTAGGCATTGGAGGGTTCGACAGCATAGGTGTCGACCGTGCCTTCGGTCACGCCGGTAGCGTTGTTGCTCGCAGTCGGCTCGCTCGAAAGGGCGTTGAAGCTCACCTGACCCACGTTGGCACTGCGCACCTCAAGGGCGTAGGCACCCGAGTAGAATGAGTAGGTGTTGGGAATCCATACGAGCACATAGTATGTCCCGGATTGGCGCTCGGAACCAGAACCGGTAAAGTCGAGCTTAGCGGTGTCCCCGGGATAGCCACCTGTCTGCTTGCTGACAAACTGAACCACACCGGTATAGGTCTTCCTGTAGAGCGCAATGGCCGTAGTTGCTGTCCCTCCGCCTGCGGGAGCGTAGGTTTCCACGTAGACCGGATAGGACTGCGGCGACGGGGTAGCATAGACGAGCAGCCGCAGCGCATCCGCAACTGTCGACGTATTGTTGGCAGTGTTCGTATCCACCACGTCGCCTGCCGGGTC
>DATKUC010000268.1:0-31496 GCA_035530835.1 Spirochaetia bacterium | reverse complement strand
CGCGCCAGGAAGGTCTTCAACCGCCAGCGGAGTGTCGAATAGAGGTACGCATCGAATGATTTTCCGAGTGGTCTGTACCGTCTTACGAGGGTTTCTATCCGGGGATACATGAAGATCAGAAAGTCCCCGCAGTCGTCTTCAGTCAACCCGGGACGTCGCATCGGGTATCGGTATGCGATCAACGCAATTTCTGCGCGTATCGCGTCATACCCCGTACCATTGCGCTGGTAGCGCAGCACCATATCGGTCAACGCGTCCATCTCTCCCCCCTTTTCACGTGGTGGAGAGACTTGAAGCAAGATTCGTGCCAGAGTTTATTCGGTCTACACCACGGAGACGGAGATGGATTTACATAGCTTTACGTTTCAAGTGAGTGAGAACTCAGGCGAGTAATTACTGGTCTTCGGAAAGCATCGAACTGAAAGTGGCCACGAGCTCATTGCGAACAACTCTCATGGGCCGACGCGCGTGGAATCCGGCGGCCCGTGAGTGTCCGCCGCCACCGTAGACCTTCGCTATCTGACCGACGTCGATCGAGTTGGACGATCGGAGGCTGCCGGTGCAGGTGCGTCCGTCGACATCCCGCAGGTAGACTATCACCTTGCATTCCCGGGTGGTCATGAGCAGCTGATACAGAGAGGCGGAGTCGTGCCCATCCCCGCCTAATAAGCGGGTATCCCGTCGAGTCTTCCATACGACAAGCAGCTTTCCATTGCAGTATGTACGCGTTCGCTTCAGGAGCTTCGCAAGCATCTTGCGGGATTCCATCGAGTGGCCGCCGTACATCTGGTAGTAGGTATTCGACGGTGAGGCCCCCGCAGAGACCAGGCGCGCGGTTGACTCAAACACTTCACCGGAACGCTCATCGAGGAAGCGAAAGAATCCTGTGTCGGCTACCAGTGCGAAGAGCAGGTATTCGGCTTCCGCTTTGTCGGGTGAGTATCCGAGTGCCTCGATGATCTGCTGAACGAGGTAGCTGGTGGAGGGAGATGCGGCGTTTATCATGCGTGCGTCGCCAAAAGGCTGTCCCGAGGAGTGATGATCGATGACAGCGGTCGGCAATCCCGCAATCGAGTGCTGCAGGTCGCCGATACGCTCTATTGTCGAGGCGTCGAGGACCACCACCCGGGCATCGCCGGGTGAGTTCGCAAACTCAGGGGGCACCGACGTGCTGAACATCGATTCATACTGAGCGATTTCGGTTCTATCGAACGGTCCGCAATTCAGGAGATGTACGGTATTTCCCAGCCGGGAGAGGAAGTGGCCGAAGGCGAGTGATGAGCCGATGCAGTCACCGTCCGGATCAACGTGACTCACGACAAGGTACGTGCCACGCACCCGGAGGTACTCGAGCAACTCCGGTGGAATCGGGATGGTGATCACCGTCTAGAACTTCATCTCGAGCGTCGTTTCGTTGAACTTCGCCGAAAGTCCGGGTGTCTCATGCAGGACACCCCATGACGGATCATTGTAGCTTGGGTCCACAAAAAGTTGAACATGATCGAACTTACCGTTGAGCCAGAAGATATTCATGTAGGGTTCACTCTTTGAGACACCGAACAGCAGCTGTCCCTTTCCGTTCGCGTCATTGAACCAGTTCATCGGCAGATACGCCTGAGCGTACTGTTGAGCCGAATCAACGTATGCCACGATGTATCCGAACTTCGTTGGATAGACCTTATTGAGGTAGACGGTCTTTACGAAGTAGTCTTCCTTGCTTTGCGTCGCAACATTCTGATTCTGCGCCCATACGAAGGTGGTTGAGAGTACTACCAGTGCGGCGCCCAACAACAATATCCTACGCTTCACTTTCCATGCCTCCTCCGAACGAGCTTTCCTGATTCAGTATATCGCGATCGGAAGCCGAAATTCAAGCAAAAAAAGCCGTTCGGTCCACGGCCGACAAACTTCTCACGAAGTCCGCTATCACGCGAGTCCGAGCGTCGCAAGCATGACGGCCTTTATTGTGTGCTTCCGGTTCTCCGCCTGATCCCACGCGCGCGATCGTGGCCCGTCGATGACTGAGGCAGTTACTTCATTCCCTTTGACAGCCGGAAGGCAGTGGAGGAACACCGATGTCTGGAGTCCCGTCGCTTCCATGAGCGCATCATCGACCCTGTACGTTGTCAGCAGCGCGATCCGTTCGGCTGCCTTGGCCTCTTCGCCCATCGAATACCACACATCGGTGTAGACGGCATCGGCTCCGCGGACGGTATTCACCGGATCCCGGCCAATTTCGATAGTTGCGCCGCTCGTTGCCGCAAAGCTTCGTGCAATCGATACAATGTCGTCATCGGGCTGAAGCTCACGGGGCGCGCCAATCGACATGCTCACGCCCATCTTTGCGCAGCCGATCAGGAGTGACCGCGCAACGTTATTGCGTCCGTCACCCACAAACGCGAGTTTCCGCCCGGCAAGCGAACCGGTAGTCTCCCGCAGTGTCAGCAGATCTGCAAGCACCTGTGTCGGGTGGTAGCTGTCGGTGAGCCCGTTGTATACCGGTTTGCCGGAATAGGCGGCAAGCGTTTCTGCTGTTGCCTGCTTGTAACCGCGAAATTGAATGCAGTCGAACATTCTGCCAAGCACTCGTGCGGTGTCTTCCACACTCTCTTTCTCGCCAAGGTGTATGTCGTTTGGCGCGAGGAAGACTGGATGCCCGCCCTCTTCTCCAAAGGCAGTCTCGAATGCGCACCGTGTGCGGGTCGATCGTTTTTCGAATATCATGGCGAGCGTTCGGCCTTCGAAACGTCGGTGGCGCACGCCTGAGGAGCTGTCTCTCTTCGCTGTAGCGGCGAGATTGAGCAGCTCCTCAATCTCTTCGGCTGAGAAATCTTTCAACGTAAGGAGCGAGCGCCCTTCGAGCGACATTCGGAATACCTCCTCGGCGGAATTTGAAGTGTCATCATAGCAACAGGTTGGGGATGCGAACAGTGCAGTGTGCGGTGCCGCGACGGGCGCAGCACCGCAACGGAATGCGGTCAGGCAGACTTGCGCAGGAGGATAATCTCCGGCTTCTCGGAGTTCTCGATCACTTCCTTGGTTATTACGACCTTCTTCTTTCCCTTGATCGAGGGGATGTCGAACATGATTTCCATCATGACGCTCTCCACGATCGTTCGCAGACCGCGCGCCCCGGTCTTCTGCTGAATTGCGCGTTCTGCAATTGCGCGAACTGCGTCCTCGTGGAACTCCAGATCGACGTCATCGAGTTTCAGTGACGCCTGATACTGACGGAGGATCGAGTTCTTCGGCTCGCTGATAATGCGGACCATGTCCTCAACGTCCAGTTCGGAAAGCATGACCTGAATCGGCAGCCGGCCAACGAACTCAGGGATCATACCGAACTTGATCATGTCATCCGGATGAAGGTTCGCATACAACTCATCCAGATCGCGATTACGATGCGAGTGCACGTCCGCGCCGAAACCCATTGCATGCTCAGCGATCCGGGCCTCTATCATCCTCTCCAGGCCGACAAATGCGCCGCCACAGATGAAGAGGATATTGGAGGTGTCGATCCGGATCATCTCCTGGCTCGGGTGCTTGCGGCCACCCTGTGGCGGGACAGAGGCAACCGTGCCCTCGATGATCTTGAGCAGTGCCTGCTGGACGCCCTCGCCGGACACGTCACGGGTGATCGAAACGTTCTCACCCTTGCGGGCAACCTTGTCGATTTCGTCTATATAGACGATTCCGCGTTCGGCTGCCGCGATGTTGTTTCCGGCATTCTGATACAATTTGAGCAGGATGTTTTCGACGTCTTCGCCGACGTATCCGGCCTCGGTGAGTGTTGTCGCATCAGCGATTGCAAAGGGAACCTTCAGTTTCTTCGCAAGAGTCTTTGCGAGCAGGGTCTTCCCGCTTCCGGTCGGACCAATAAGCAGGACGTTGGACTTCTCAAGCTCGACGTCCGCATCCACCCGACCGCGTTGCGTAATTCTCTTGTAGTGATTGTATACGGCAACTGAAAGCACCTTCTTGGGCGTTTCCTGGCCAATCACGTACTGATCCAGATAGTCTTTGATGTTCTGCGGATTTGGCACTTCATCCAGGAACTCCGTGGTAAGAACGTCGTCTTCTTCGTCCAGGATCTTCTTGCAGACGTTTACGCATTCGTCGCAGATGTACACACCGGGGCCCGCGATAAGTCTTCGCGCAAAATCCGCGTTCTTACCGCAGAATGAACAGACCTTCAAACCTTCACTTCGCTGTTTGCTCATCCTTCCCTCTTACGAGTACGCGATCAACAATGCCGTACTCGACGCTTTCTGCGGCGGACATATAGAAGTCGCGCTCGGTGTCTCTTTCGATCACCTCTTCCGACTTACCCGAATGATGGGCGAAATATCCAATGAGCAGGTGCTTCAGCCGAACAATTTCCCTCGCCTGAATCCCGATGTCCGTAGCTTGCCCCTGCACGCCACCCCACGGCTGGTGAATGAGGATCCGTGACGAAGGAAGCGCAAGCCGCTTGCCTGCCGCGCCTGCAGCGAGGAGCATTGCTCCCATGGACGCAGCCTGACCGATGCAGATAGTCTGCACATCCGGCTTGATGTATTGCATAGTATCGTAGATTGCAAGACCCGCGGTAACCGAACCGCCCGGTGAGTTTATATAGAGACTGATATCTTTTTCCGGATCCTGGGATTCGAGGAACAGAAGCTGTGCCACGACAAGGTCCGCGGACACATCATGTATTTCTCCATCGAGAAATACAATGCGATCCTTCAGGAGTCTGGAAAAGATATCGTAGGATCGCTCTCCAATTCCCGTCTGTTCAACGACAATCGGCACCAGATTCGACATTCGCTCGTCAGTTGTCATCATTCGTTTTGTTTCCATATGCCAGGGTGTACAACTCCGGAGGACACTGTTGTTCGCTCAACCCGGGTTGTTCAACCCAAGTTACTGATTTCTCTTCATCAAGTCCAGGAATTTAACCTTGTCGCCATTTTTGACTTTGTTCTGCTCGAACAGAAGATCGAAAAGTTTCTTCTCCTGAATATCGTGCTTCAGCATGTCGAGCATCTGGTTCTTCCGGTAATAGTCCATCAATTCGGCGGAGTCCATGGAACCCGATTCGGCCTGCCTCTTCACTTCGGCTTCAGCGTCTTCGTCTGTGGCCTCGATCTTTTCGTCCTCGATCATTCGGTGGATGAGAAGCTGCGCCTTGATGCTCTTTTCGGCCGCAGGTCGCCACTCCTGGAACAGCTGTTCCTGGGACCGACCCTGTGATTCGAGCATTGCAATTACCTGTTGCTCCTGCGCACGCAGTTGCGAGACAAAGTTGCGCCACGAGGACTCCAGTTCAGCCTGAATCATCGATTCGGGCAGATCTACAGATGATGCTTCGGAGATCTTCTCAATCACCGCGTCGGATTTGAGTTGGCGAATACGGGATTCCGCCGATTCTTCGAGTCTCCTGCGGATATCCTTCTTGAGGTCATCAAGCGTCTTGTATTTGTCCGAAATGTCCTGGGCAAGATCGTCGTCTATTGCAGGAAGCTGCTTTTCCTTCACTGCAGTGACGGTCACCCGGATTCGTTTCTTCGTTCCTCGAAGGCTCTCGATTTCGTAGTCGTCGGCGAACTCTTTTTCAAAAACCTTCTCGTCGCCTTTCTTCATCCCGATCACATCGTCATCAATCTTGTAGATGTTGTATCCGCTTCCGACGGTGAAGACGAAATCCTCTCGCCGTGTGCTCGCGACCTCAGCATCCTTGTCGTCAAGCTCAACGTAGTTGACTGTCACAACGTTTTCTTTCGCTATTGATGAATCATCCTTGTCGATCACGACCGAGTTCTGTTCCTGAAGTGCTTCAAGCTCCCGCTTCTCGTCCTCTTCGCCAATGATGACCTGAGGAGCCTCGATTTCGAGCCCCTTGTAGGCGCCGATCGTAATCTTGGGGTACACGTCATAGCTCACTACGAACGTGAAGTCCTTGTCGAACTCAAGGTCGAGCTCATTTTCCATACGCGGCGTAGAATAGGGGAGAGGTCGCTCTTCGATTTCGTCGAAGACTTCCTTCAGGCTGCTCTCGAGCACCTTCTCTGCGGCCTCGATCTTGAGCGATTCCCCGAATTTCCGCTCGAGGACGACCACGGGAACATGCCCCTTGCGAAAGCCCTTGAGCTGCACCGACTTCGCGTAGTCGGTGACAAGCGTGTCATATTCCTTGCGGACTGAGTCCTTATCAACGGTAACCGTGAGGCGAACAGATGACTTCTCCTGTGCCTCGACCTTTTTGTCCTTTATCACAACTATGGTCCTTTACGTAAATTTCTCGGTTCGAACCGAGCATACCACAACACGTGCATGAGAGAAAAGATTTCATACTATGACGGAGCCGGCGCAAAAGATACAAAAAAAAAGACGAACCGTGTACGTTTAGGCGTACCGTCGGTTCGTCTTTGACCGAGCGGGAGACGGGACTTGAACCCGCGACATCCACCTTGGCAAGGTGGAGCTCTACCACTGAGCTACTCCCGCGATTGTTGGGAGCGGTCGGTCCCCACTTCTTTGCGAGAGAAGGGACTTGAACCCTTACACCCGAAGGTACCAGATCCTAAGTCTGGCGTGTCTGCCAATTTCACCACTCTCGCAGAGTTGGTCGCGGCCAAAACTCGTTTGCCGCAATCTGGCTGCGCAGGCACATCCATCGGCGAGTGTGCATTATAGCTGTCGACTGAAGTGGAGTCAACTGCCTGCACGCGTCTGCCGATTCTTGCCCCGTTACGGGAAAAGGACTTCAGTTGACGCACAACACAGCTCGCACGGGCATACTAATGCATCGGCCATAGTGTGTCAATGCAACGAGATGAGAAGAACACCGCACGCGAATAGTCGAATGAATAACGCAAAGTCATGGTAGGATGGTCTATTCAATAGAGGATGAAAATGAAGATAACGATTCTGGCTGACAACCGGGCTCCCGACGGTCTCGAAGGCGAACATGGCCTGTCGATGTGGATCGAGGCCGATGGGTTGCGTATTCTGTTTGACACCGGACAGGGGAGTGCCCTCGCGCCGAATGCGCAGGCTCTCGGTATCGATCTGAGCACTGCGGACATTCTCGTGCTGAGTCATGGTCACTACGATCATACCGGCGCGATTGAGCAGGTGATAAGGAGTGCGCCGAATATCCATGTATACTGCCATCCTGCGGTGGTGGAGACGCGCTACTCAGTGCATGACGGTGTGGCAACGCCGATTCAGATGCCGCCGGCGAGTGTTGCCGCAATCATGCAGCTGCCGGCTCAACAACTTCACTGGGTTCGACAGCCCGTATACCTTTCCGAACACATCGGTATAACCGGCCCGGTTCCCCGTGAGACAGCGTATGAAGACACCGGCGGACCATTCTACAGTGACCCCGACGGCAGCATAGTCGACACTATCGATGATGATCAGGCGCTCTGGATTCGGAATGGCGACCGATTGGTCGTCTGCGTCGGGTGTTCCCATTCGGGAATCATCAACATTCTCAACCGCGTCCGTGGTTTGAACAGCGGGCAGGGAATTCGGGCAATAATAGGAGGCTTTCATCTGCTGAACGCCTCTGCCGAACGGCTTGATCAGACGATTGCGGCGTTGCGGCAACATGCACCGGATTCCATCATTCCGTGCCACTGCACGGGCGACTCCGCGACTGCGCTTCTCGGCAATGCATTTGACGATCGCTGCGCACCCGGTTCGGCCGGTATGTCATTTCAATTCTGAATATCCCAGGAGGGGCTGTCATGGTGACACTTACCCGCGAAGGATGCCGGCGCAGACGCGAGGTGCTTATAGAAAGGAGTGGCGCGGATCTGCTCATAATCGTGAACCCACGGCACATCCAGTATCTGTCGGGACTCTATATTACTCCGCTCCAGCTGAGTGCCTGGGCCATGAGTTTTCTCCTCATAGACGGCATAGACGGCACGGCGAGGCTCCTGGTTCACAACGGTCTTGCCGCTGCTGCCGAGCATGCGCACGTTGACAATGTCGATACCTGGACTTCGTACGATTTTGCAACAGGGCCGGGCGTTGATTCCTACGCCGCCGCAATACCGCAGTTACGCGACCGGCTTGCACGCCATTCCGGCACTCGCTTCGGCATCGAGTCGGGGTGGTTTCCTGCCGGGCCTGATCTGCCAGCGACCCTGGACATCGCGCCGGTGCTGCAGGATATGCGGCGCGTGAAGTATCCTGACGAGCTCGTGCTTATCCGCGAGGCGATGAGAGCAAACGAGGCTGCGCACAAAGCTGCCCGCTCCTTCATCAGGCCCGGCATTACGGAGATCGACATGTACAATGCAATACATGCGGCGATAACCGAAGAGTTCGGCGGACCGGTGCTTCTGCTCGGTGATTTCGCAAGCGGCGACCGTGCCGGTGAAGGAGGAGGTCCGCCCACATCGCGCACCCTCTCCTCCGGCGAGCTCATGATTCTCGACATCTTTCCGGTCGTGAATGGTTATCGTGCGGACAACACCGCGACGCTTGCAGTCGACCGGAGGCTCACGCCCCGGCAGAGTGAAGTAGAGGCAGGGCTGAACGATGCGCTAACCGCAGGCGCCGATGCGCTACGTCCCGGAGGTCGTGCGGCCGATGTCTACCGGGCGGTTCGCACCCGACTGGCGGAGCACGGTCTGGCCGAGGGATTCACTCATCATGCCGGTCACGGCCTCGGCCTCGGACATCCGGAGGCTCCCTACTTCGTGCCGGGAAGCGACGAGGTGCTGCGCGCTGGAGAAGTGGTGACCCTCGAGCCCGGCTGGTACGGGGAGGGGACAGGCGCGCGCATCGAGCGCAACTACCTTCTTACGGAATCAGGACCCGAAATACTTTCGTCACACCTTACCACGTTCGCCTGAACTGACAGCCGCTCATTTCCTGTTCCCTGACGAATAACGTTTGTTGAGGAGGGATTGCGATGACTTCACAAGTTGATTCCGTTGCGGGTTCCCGCGTTGCCTATACCGCTATAGACGACCGCTGCCTGAGGATAACTGTCTTTCCTGCAGGGATTACCGATCCGTTCACCTGGCTGAACGGCAGATACCTTTCGGATTCCGTAAAGGAGAGAAATCCGGATTGTACTGTCACGGACGAGTCGCAGGACGATGTCAGGACCGTCGGACAATTCGGAATTACGACAGTACGGAATCCGTTTTCGGTTCTCATTCGTGATTCGACCGGACGGAGCATCCAGACCTTGGCATTCGATTCCCGAAATGGCGATGTTACCTTTGCTGTGGGCGGGAAGCCGATATACGGCCTGGGGCAGGGGTTTGCGACACCCATGGATCGGCGCGGCGCAGTGTACGACATGGCGCGTCACGGACAGGAACCGGCTTCAGTTTTTGAGTTCGCTACGATATCAGCGATCCCCTATATCATCAGCCGGGAAGGTTGGGGGATTTTCTTTCACGAGCCAGTGAAGGGAATCATAGATCTCTCAGCCGACGTGGGGCGCTTCTCCGCACATCCGGCTCACTATCGCGACATCTTCATCATGACTTACGACAGACCGGAACAGGCCGCCGGACTCTACTACAAGCTGACCGGGTATGCGCCTCTGCCACCGAAGTACACTTTCGGATACCAGCAGTCATTTCGGGAGTTGCACTACGACGGGAAGAGTATCGTCATGTCAGTCGCGAAATATATTCGTGAAAATAAAATTCCCTGCGACGTTCTGATCTATCTCGGAAGATACATCAAGGTGGGCTGGAACACCCCGACCCACGGCGGAATGTTCAAGTTCAACCCAAAAGCATTCCCGGATGCACCGGCAATGATAGATGAGCTGCACGACATGAACTTCAAGGTAGTGTTTCACATCACCGAGACGCCGTCCGGCTTGCACGGGCAGATCGACGACTCCGGCGTCAATCCGCTCGAGTATGACCACGTACGCAACTACTGGCAGCGACACGTGAAGTTCAACTGCTACGCGAAGAACGACGGCTGGTGGCCGGACGACGGTGACGAACTCGACCTTGCAGCATGCGCAGCTCGCCACAGAATGTACTTCGATGGGACTCAACAGCTCACGCCGGGTCGCCGTGGATTCTATATGCTGCGGAACGCGTACTGCGGAGACATTCGGTACGGTGGAATCATCTGGTCAGGTGATGTGCTGAGCAAGTGGGAAACGCTGAAGAATCACGTCTTTGTCGGCTTGAATGTGTCGATGAGCCTTTCACCATACTGGGGCAGCGACATAGGTGGGTTTCACGTTACCGATGAGTACTCCGGGGAACTCTACATCAGATGGTTCGAGTACTCAGTCTTCTGCCCCATGTTCCGGTCCCATGGGCGACACTCGTTTCTCCACACCCCCTGGGGTTGGCGAGCGGAGAGCCTCGCCGAAATACCGGATGAATGGGCCCGCGGTATTGGGAGCAACATGTGCGATGCGGTTCTTCCCGATCACCGTGTGGAGACCATCTGCAGAGAGTACATAGAACTCAGGTACCGATTGATACCCTACATCTATACTATGGCTCGAATCGCTTATGACACGGGGGTGCCCCTCATGCGCCCGATGTGGTTCGGTTTCCCGGATGATGAGGTGGCGTCACTCTGCGACAGTCAGTATCTGTTCGGGAGCTCCCTGCTGGTGAATCCGGTCACGAAGAAGGGCGCAATAAAATGGGAAACCTATCTGCCGAAGGGCAGGTGGTACGATTTCTTCACGAACGAAGTGCTCGATGGGGCGCGCACAGTAGCCCGAACTGTCAGCCTCAGTGACATACCGGTCTACGTACCTGCGGGCACCATTCTACCGCTTGGAGAGATCAGGCAGTTTCTGCCTGATTCACCAGCGGATCCATCCGGAGATGGAGTCAGCATCAACGTCTATGAAGGCACAGACTGCGAGTTTACCTTATACGAGGATGACGGCATAACAACCGGATACCAGACCGGAACAGCGACAACCTATACACATTTCAGGTGGAACGACAGTTCAGAACGGCTCACCGTGTCGGGAACCTCCACTCAGATCGCAGGGAAATCCCGTGAGTTCCGTATTCGTCAGGTGGGCGCGAACAAGGTGGAAACTGTCAGCTGTATCTACGCGGCGCGCTGATCTCATGCTCGCGATTGCCGTAGGTCATCGGAACGCTCATATCGTTTCAGAGCAACAATTTGTGCAGAACTTCGATTGAAGGAAGAAACAGCAGAAACCCGGGGAGATGCAGCCGCAGTGGACAGAGTCAGGGTGCATTCCGACGTTGCTCCGATGAAGCGATGAAGCTGATTTCGGGAACGACAGTCTGATATTGCCTTGAACCGTCAGTGCAGAAACAACGATCATTGGAGAGCAAAGAGGCAAAAGACACTCAAGACAGTTGCGGCTCTCATCTGCATTCGTACCGCTTCGTATGTGCGGTATACGAATCTCTTCCGGAAGGGGTTCCGTCAATAATCAACCAGGCTCATCGCCCGAAGTGACATCCTGATGCGCTCCTGGTTGAACCATCGAATATACTCATCGATTAATTTTATGAACTCTACGGTTCAGCCAGGGCCTCACGAGGGCTTCGAGGCTCTTCCTGATTCGGACATCACAAAGCTGGTACAAAGAGGACGGAGGGCTGTCGGTGTCAGAAGCGGCTTCATTTCCTACGTATGATGGAAAGGGGCGTTTTCCCGCAGCAGATCGGAAAACTGTTCCGGCAAAATGGGCCTGCTGAAGTAGTACCCCTGCATCTGATTACAGGAGTATTCCTTCAGGATATTCATTTGTTCTTCCGTTTCAACACCTTCGGCTACAACGGTAAGACTTTAGGCTTTGGCCATGGCAATGATCGCCTTGGTAATCGCCATATCGTCACTGTCCTGTAATATATTTCGGATGAAGGATCGGTCCACTTTGAGCGTATCGATGGGAAAGTGCTTGATCTGGGCAAGAGAAGAGTAGCCTGTGCCGAAGTCATCGATGGCCAGCCGCACTCGCATGCTCTTGATTTGAGTGAAAATGGAAATCATACGTTCAGGATCATTCATTAACATGCTTTCGGCAACTTCCAGTTCCAGCAGGTTTTGCGCCATACCGGAAGTGTCCAGCGCTGTCCTGATATCATTTATCAGATTTTCATCCGTGAGTTGGCGCAGCGACAAATCCACCGGCATGCAGACAATCGGAAGCACCTGCTGTTGCCAGGCAACTTTCTGGATGCACGCAGTCTTCATTACCCACTTTCCGATGGGGATGATCAACCCTGATTGTTCGGCTATCGGAATGAACTGTGTGGGGGGGGGTACCGAACCAAGAGCTGGACTCTGCCAGCGCGGTAACGCTTCAACACCGGTAATCTCGTTTGTCTTAAAATCAAGTTTTGCCTGGTAATTCAGAGAGAGTTCATTACGTTCCGGTGCAAGACGCAGGTTTGTTTCGATAGTCTGGCGTTTACTCGATTGTGACTGAATATCTTTGGAGAAGAACTGATAGTTATTCTTACCTTCTTCTTTCGTAGAATACATGGCTATATCCGCGTTCTTTATCAGGGATTGTTCGTCCTCTCCATCCTTGGGGTATGCACTTATGCCGATGCTGGCAGTTACGCGACATTCTTCACCTTGAAGAACTATCGGTTTGATAGCATTGGCAAGAATCTTCTTGGCTACGATTGCAGCTTGACCCAACTCATTCATTTCTTCAATCAATATTATGAACTCATCTCCTCCCAGACGACTGACAACATCGGCGGCTCGCAGCGATTGTTTGAACTTTATGGCTATCTCTTTCAGCAGTTGGTCTCCTGCATCGTGGCCCAAAGTGTCATTGATAATCTTGAAACGATCGAGATCGACAAAGAGAACGGCTATTCTCCGTTTGTGATGCCGCGCTGATTGAATGGAGTGGTTCAATAGTTGACTGAACATCAAACGGTTGGGCAATCCTGTCAGGCTGTCGTGGGTAGCCAATCTGTCCAGCTCGACATTGGTTCTGCTAAGGTCCTCGATGCGCTCCTTCACGCGTTGTTCAAGCGAGTGGCGATGAACCTCCAGTTCCTTCGTTTTCACCCGCAGCTGGGCCAGCGTATCCCGCAGGCTCCGCATATTCAGGTAGGCAAGGAGACCGACGGTCGAGATCAGCATGAGCATCAGTCTGCATGCGGTGACAATCTCACGTCCCGCTCCCAGAGTAAGCTGCGGGATGTAGATGCCCGATTGAGTGAGCAGGACTATCAACAGGAAGTAAACGACCACACCGCCCGTCATCCATAAGGAATACGCGGGAGCCAATAGGGTGCCGGCAATGGTTATTGTCCAGATATGAATTTCCATGCGGGGGAGTAAATGCCGTCAAATACCCAGGCGCCAAGACATACGGAAAACAAGGTTACCCAGATGTAGAGCCGAATCGCTGATCAGATGCGCCCCCCGCCGGGCCAGGGTCAAGCAGCGGATAGGTTAAGGCAAGGAATATTACAACCAGAATACCGATTATCATAAGAGTGTTGAAGAGACGCCCCTGGCGAGTATCTTCTTCGTCGAGCGAATTAACGGCGATCAACTTCTCCCACCACACGGCGAGCCGCATTCGCAGATTCATTCTTCCGTAACCGTGGATTTTGTTAAATCGAAGACTGTCGGTTCTTCATTCTGATGGTTCATCTCCATATTTCTCCTTTGCCTGCCTAATGCGCCTGAAGAAGAATGTTGATCAAAGACGCGGAATTCTCTGCGGCAGGAACAGATAGGGATTCTCCATCTACATAAATGATAGAAGCAGTTATGCATCACGTCAATCAAAGTTAAATAATTGAGCCTTTTGGAGATAAAGTTCCTGCCGGGAACTCACGAATACAGGGGAATGGCCGCGCGTTTGAGGCGTGCGTGAACTCTCGCCCGGCCGATAAACGCGCTTCTGCTGAAGTGCTGGTCCAGTTCTCAGACGCCGAACCGACCGACTGCTGGAAAATGGAGCGATTGACCATGCAGGCAAGCGTCAGGGAACTGCGCTACACCCGCAACGCAACTCTGAGCGTACAGTGATTCATGTGCTGACCGGTGAACGGTGGCCGCATGGTGGTTCCATCGTGTTCATCACGGGAGTAGGGAAAAGTTACCTCGCCTGCTCCGTCGGCCGACATGCCAGTCTGTGCGGCAGGTTTCGCACCTACCCGGTGAATCAGGAATATGGAGAAAGATAATCGATTCAACAGAATGTCCTAAACATAACGGCCGTCTTGAGCCTCGTTATAGAGCCGTACACGGTCCTGCAACTGTCTGAATACATCCCGCCAGTGCGTTTCGTAGATTGTGCCGACAACTCTGATCATGTGCCTGAAGGTGTTGTTGCAATACTTCTCAAGTGTAACTAACTCTTCATCAAGCCTTTGATCTGAATGAACCACATTGAAGTGGCCGTCCAGAAAACGCACAATAGCGTAACCCGTCGTGGTTTTTTCTCCTCCAAGCTCCACGATGTCATCTTCATAGATTTTCGTGTCATCTCGATCAAAGAATCCGCTCCACCGGGTCACGATCCATGAAGGTTCCAGAATAAACTTGAGCAGCTTATCGTCACTACAGGTGCGCGCCTGCCGAAGGGCTACACCATGAGACGTAAGCGCAATGTTGTACACAACCTCGCGCCCATTCCACGCGCGAAAATCCATCGTGGGCACTTTCTTCCTCCAAATCTGAAGAGTGAGTGGACGAAGCCCGCATTCGCTCAGGATGATCTTTGGCGGGCAGATATGAGTCCGTTCAGTTTGCCGGCTGTGCTAAAACTCCTCGAAATCCTGATCTCCCATTTCCTGTACCGCGCGCGCCGGGTGGCTTCCGTTGTGTCCGATCTGTTTCTTGCCAGTTCCTGATTTTTCCAGAAGAGTGATGGCAGTGGAGTCCCTTGTTTCCGTTGGCTTGTGATTGCCTGCCTGCGCAGGAGCGTTTGCTATCACCGTGTGACCAGCACGCGCAGCCACCTGGCTACCATTTCCCGAATTGGCAGTGGACGTGACCGTATCCACTCTCACCTTGAAATAGTCTATGGTGGAATTCAGCTGTTCCGCCTGTGCGGCAAGTTCCTCGGAAGTGGAAGCAAGTTCTTCAGCAGCTGCGGCGTTTTGCTGAATCACAGAATCAAGCTGATTCAGGGCTTTGTCGATCTGGCCGGCTCCTGAGTTCTGCTCAGCGCTTGCAGCGCTGATCTCCTGCACAAGTTCAGCCGTCTTCCGGATATTCGGGGTCATCTGTTGCAGCATGGTTGCGGCTTCGTCGGCAACTTGCACACTTGATGCCGAGAGTTCGCCGATCTCGCGAGCTGCTACCTGGCTCCTCTCGGCAAGCTTTCTGACTTCGGCGGCAACAACCGCAAACCCCTTACCGTGTTCGCCTGCGCGCGCCGCTTCGATTGCGGCATTCAGTGCAAGCAGATTCGTCTGGCGTGCGATCTCCTCAATTATGCCTGTTTTCGCGGCAATGTTTTTCATAGCATCGCTTGTATTCAGGACGATCTTGCTTCCTTGAGCACCATCCTCGGCAGCTTTCAGCGCAATTTTCTCAGTCTGCGCGGCATTGTCTGAGTTTTGTCTGATGTTCGAGCTCATCTGCTCCATCGAAGAGGCCACCTCTTCTCCGGCCGCAGCCTGTTCCGAGGAACCTTCGGAGAGTTGCTGTGCCGTAGCGCTCAGTTGTTGACTACCGCTTGAAACATTCTGTGCCCCGTTCTTCACCTCGGTGATGATCTGTCCCAGCTTCCTGACTGTGCTGTTCAGCGCGGCGGCTAACTTTCCCACTTCGTCTTTGCGTAATATGTTGAGTTCTTGTGAAAGATCTCCGGCCTCGAGCGCCTCGGCAAAACGGACTCCGTTCTTCAGTGGGACGCTGATGAGCCGAGATATGAAGAGTCCCAGAAGAAATCCGAGTATCACCCCCGCGATAACCAAATAGAGCATCGACCGGAGACTACCCTGATATATGGCACTTGTCGCATCGGACAGCGCCTTTGCATTCGCCTCCTTCAATTTGGAAAGCACCGTCATGAGATCGTCAACTGCCTTCGATTTCTGATGGGCGGCGCCCATCGAAAGGGTAGTCGATGTCCGAGTCTGGTTAAGACTCTCAGCTTGTGCGGCCGCAATCACCTGCTGGCTCAGGTTCTTCCAGTCGGCGAGACCGGTCGTGAGAGCTGCCATGGACTGCTGCTCTTTCGCCGTTCGAAACGTTTGACGAGCTTTTGCCAAATTGGAATCGAGAAGACTCAGGCTGCTGCTAAACTCCTGGCGATACTGAGTCCGCTGTTCGGAGGTCGAAGACAAGATCACGTCCTTTTCCGCCCGGTCGGCGTACAGAAGATCAATGTTGGCCTCTTTGATTGCCGACAGGCCGAGCAATTCACGTGCATACATCTGGTTGGACAACCTGTCAATCGTGCCCATATTGCGAATCCCAACGACTCCGACAATCGCAGTGATAACCGAGACAATAAGAAATGCAACGATGAGTTTCGTTGCAACCGACAAATCGAGAAACCATTTCATGATGTACTCCTCTGACCGGTGTTCCCAAACAACATTTAACTTTTTATCTTGCTATCGCGGCTCAATTCGACTGGATCGTCCCGATAAGCCATTCATGTCAACAGAATTCGGTGCATCGGTGTATCACCCCGAATTTTGGCCCTATTTCCTGAAATGAAGAAATCACAGATACCTTGATGGAATTATATCTGACACCAAGCAAGAGACAATTCGTCTAAACTCGCAACAATTGGCGATAGACAGATGATGGGTCGTCCTCAGGTCATCCAAATAGTCGACTATATGCGCGTCGGCAGATTCTTTAACGTAAGTGGCGGTGATTGACTGCTGTTGGAGTTGTTGTGGGTCTTCGTGTTGCTATCATTGATTCTGTGGATCTTGTGCGAATAGGGATCAAAGCAATCTTGAAATCCAGGGGTGGAGAATTCGAGATCATTTGCGAGGCGGCAGAGTGTACCGATTCACTCGCTGCCTCATTCAGTGATCACGCAGATATCTATATTGTACATGTCACAGCTGTTCCACAGGGTGCGATACGATTTGTCGAAGAACTCCGAAAAGGTGCGCCGGACGCAAACGTTGTCTTCCTTGGCCATTCTCAGAGCCTGAACGCCATCTTCGACTGTTTGCGATTCCCTGGAACCGCATACCTTCTCCGGTCCAGTGCCGGAGCCGAACTTCTTGGCGCAATCGAGGCGCTAATTGCGGGCAAGCATTACGTATCGACGGACATCTCTAACGTTCTAATCCGCCACTTTGTATCGAAGCAGCAGGACACGGCTCCATTTCGAGGAATCTCCCACACGCAGCGAGAGCGGGAGATATTGAGGCTGGTTGCTTCTGGAAAGACAGAAAAGGAAATATCAACGATACTGGGTATTTCCACAAGTACCGTGCACACCCATAAGTCGAAGGTAATGAAGAGACTGGATCTACATTCGTCTGCTTCACTGGTTAGGTACGCCATTGAGTCTGGGCTGCTTGATCATGAATAAATCCGAAGTATTTTCGGCAAGATCGGACTCTTTTTCGCGGAGGGCCGAACGGATTTCGGTCTGTTTCTCAAAGGACTCGCCGTTTGTGGGTAAAGACAGTTTGAGAGTAGATAGGCTTTGCTTCGAGCATTGTTATGATGCGAAAGCTTCCACTTCTCGATGACTTCTTGCCTCGAAGCTTGAAGTACAAGCGGTCGGCACGTTGCTTCAGGCTATACGGCTGTGCGTGACTGGCAAAGATATGCTCGTTTTCAGCAAAGAAGGAAACGACCGGACACTCCTGTACGGTATACAAATCCTTCCATAAAATCAACTTATTTACTGAGCCGTGAAGGGATCGAACCTTCGACCCGCAGATTAAGAGTCTGCTGCTCTACCAGCTGAGCTAACGGCCCGTCTATGTACTGAAACTAACCAATGTTCGTTCCAGAGCTTCTTGCGTCCGGCAGGATTCGAACCTGCGGCCTACGGGTTCGAAGCCCGGCGCTCTATCCAGCTGAGCTACGGACGCGCAATTTGCGGAATACCGCCAGGCCTCATTCAACGTCTCGACCTGTCGGGTACCGCGCCCGAGAAACGTGCCACAGATCAGGCTTTTTATCAAGCCCTCACTGCAACTTTGGGTGGATGACGGGATTTGAACCCGCGACAACCAGAACCACAATCTGGCGCTCTACCACTGAACTACATCCACCGTTTCGCTAGGAGGAAAACATGCACAAAATCCTGCCGTTTGTCAATATTGAAGTCTGAGGCCGCCGGGCCTCATCCCTTCCTTCCGGCCAGGAATGCCATGGTGAGCTGCCACGGAACCGGGCCGGAGTCGGCAACCTGATTCAGCAGTGTCCGGTAGCGCTCGAGTTCCTGTTCGGTGAGTCTGCTGCCGACTACCGTGCCGTACGCGCCGGGATTTGCGGATGGGGTAAGCCATCGATCGATGTCGTCTTTCCGGAGCATCCTGAGCTCGGCAAGCCCCGCGGATTCGCCGATTTCGCAGGAGAGTCCGGCGTCCTGGAGGATCTTACACAGGTCCGAAGCCGTCCAGCCGACAAGCGGACTTGCGGAATCGCTGTAGATGATCTGTTCGGCCTCTCCGATTGCCCGTCGGAGCTCTTCATCCGCCTCTGAAAACCGGACAAGCTGACTCAACCGTTGTCCGCTTCCCGGAACTATCTGCGCAATTGCAAAGGTCCCTCCGTCAATAAGAATTTCTGCGATCCGTTGTGCAATTTCGGCAAATTGTGCCCGATAATCGGTGCCGGGCGTCTCGCGGTCGATACGGGTGAACGGATCCCGTGCAATGAGCACATCGAACGGGATCTGTTCCGGCACCGTGAAGCGAGTTGAAAGCGAACCGGCAATCACGGTCGGCCGTTCGATCTCAGGCAGCGGTTCTGCGGTGTGGTTCACGATGTCCCTGTTGCGTTCATCCGGCACGAGCGCGAAGATCATTCCCTCGCGCGCACGGCGAACCGCCTCCCAGATGAGGCTTCCCTGGCTCGGGTCAAACAGAAAGACCCGATCGTGCCTTCGTATGGGTACTCGATCGAATAGCCGGGTGCGAATCGTCTCCAGGATCTCTCCGACAGAAAGTCCAGGACTTTCCTTATTAGCCACACCGTTTCCCCGATGCTCCGCACGGGCGGCGGTGCGGTCGATCCAGCGCTGGAATGACCTGCTTTCGGGCGTGAAGGTGAGAATATCCGTCGGCGGATCCTCGAGCATCGCGGCAAGCTGAATCTCGCGCCTGCGTTCAACCTCCGCACGGATCCGCTCTTCATAGCCGATTTTGGATGGATGGTAGAATATCCTCCCGCGGAGGGCGGCAGGCAGGTAGGCCTGCGCAACCCAGTGATCACGGTACGCGTGGGGATAAAGGTACCCCTCACCGTGACCGAATCCCTCCTTGTCCCTGCTCGCGTCCTTCAAGTGAACAGGCACCTCGGCGGCTTCCTCCTCGACTGATTTGAGTGCATCGAAATAGCCGAGCGCGGAGTTCGACTTCGGAGCAGTCGCAAGATAGAGCGCGGCGTGAGTGAGATGAAACTGTCCTTCCGGAAACCCGATTCGGTCGAAGGCGGCCGCGGCAGCCTGTACCACGACAAGCGCCATCGGATCGGCGAGTCCGACATCCTCGCTTGCTGAAATGAGCATCCGGCGAAACAGAAAATGAGGGTCTTCGCCGGCGCGTACCATTCGCGCGAGCCAGTAGAGCGCCGCATCCGGATCGGATCCCCGCAGCGATTTGATGAACGCACTGATCGTATCAAAATGGTAGTCTCCCTCTTTATCGTAGAGAACCACCTTCTGCTGAATGCTCTCTTCGGCCGTCTTCAGATCGACATGAATCTCGGCGCCCGGTTCGGGCGGAAACTGCTGCGGAGTCGTCTCCACCGCAAGCTGCAACGCATTGAGGAGGGTTCGTGCATCGCCGTCCGCAATGGAGACCAGGTGATCCAGCGCGTCCTGATCGATAAGAATTCTGAACTTACCGTAGCCACGGGATGGATCTTCGATTGCTGCCCGGGCGACTGCATACATGTTCTCGGAGGTGAGGGCAGTGAGCTGAAACACCCGGCTGCGAGAGACAAGCGCGGAGTTAACTTCAAAAAAGGGGTTCTCGGTCGTTGCGCCAATCAGCACAACCGTGCCGTTTTCCACCCAGGGCAGCAGCGCATCCTGCTGCGCCTTGTTCCATCGATGCACCTCATCGACAAACAGAATCGTCTTCCTGCCGTAGAGTGAACGGTGATTCTGCGCCTCCGCAATCGCCTCACGAACCTCTTTGACGCCCGACAGAACCGCATTCAGCGACACGAACTTGCTGCGAGTGCTGTTCGCAATCACGCGCGCCAGCGTGGTCTTCCCGGTGCCGGGAGGGCCGTAAAAAATCACCGATGAGAGCATGTCCGCCTGGATCGCCCGACGCAGGAGTCGTCCCGGACCCATGATGTGATCCTGGCCGACAAACTCTTCTACAGTTCGCGGGCGCATCCGGGCGGCGAGCGGTTCGTCCCGGGTAGTTTCAGCACCGCCGGCAGTCTCGAAGAGCGTTTTGTCTCTGTCACGATACTGAGATTTGCCCATCGAAACACTATATCATACGACGCACTGTAGGATCAAAACTCGAATTGCGCTACAATGTCGAGGGTACATGAGAGTAGATCGATCGATACTTCGGGTTCTTATTCCACTTATTGTAGCGCTATCAGGCGTGGTACGTCTTTCCGGTCAGACGATTGCGACAGACACAGCGACGGCAGAGGTCCAATGGTATAGCTACCTCTCCGGAAGCGCACAGGCAGAGGCAGTTCAGCTTTCCGAATCACTGATTACGGCGAACGATACGCTGAATAACGCGCAACAGCGGCTTTTCGACGCACTGAAGGCGCGCAAACAGAGCCTGGAAGAGCAGGTGCTGGATCTGATCCGAACCGAGGGGCCGGCCGCAAAACTTTCGGCCGCCATGCGCGCGCAGTGGGACGCGCTCAGAACGGACGCCGACCGGTATGTAGCAGGAACCGCCTCGATTGCACCCGGCGGAACGTCTCTGGGGAGCCTCAGGCAAAATGTGGATCGGTTACTGGGCCGGCGAACTCAGATACTGCTCGCTCAGCCGCCTGATCCGGATACTTCCGGTTACCGGGCGGTGCGGCGCGCGTTGATTCAAACACTCCGTTCCCGCGGCATCGACACTGAAACGCTCCGAGCCGTGAGCGCCGCCGTGGACACCCTCGCGGCCTCCGCGACTGATACCGCAGCAATGGAAAGCTACGTGAAAGAATCAGGCGCGCAGATGCTTCGATTTCCCCGCAGCGACGATGTCGCCGGCTGGCGATTTCTGTTCAGTCAGGCGATTCACCGGCAATGGCTCACGCTGCTGACTGCGGCCGACAACGGAATCCTCGCTACGCGCCTGGAAACGGAGGCCTCGCTGCTCAAATCCGTGGCTCCGAAGCTCTCGGACTCGATGATCGGCGCTGCAGCTGCCATACATCAGGATGATCACGCCGCGGGCCTGTTCCGGCAGAGTCTCGGGAGATACTGGACCGATCTGAATGCAGGCTTCATGTTGCTAGTTGCCGCGCAGTCGCAGAGTACCCAGAATTCAACGTCACCTCCGGCTGCAACGCTTACGGCACCGTCGGTCGCCGGCACCACGGCAGCCGAAATCGGCACATTCCTCGGCGAAGTGAACGCACTTTCGGCTCCTATGCTTTCTGCGCTTCTTCGCAACGATCTCCCGGCAGCGTCGCTCGCAGCGGCCTACAGTTCGGTGTTGGGCACTATTTCAGTGACCGACAAATTGCAGATTGCACGGGCCGCGCGAACCGATCTGGACACGCTCGACGCGACCGGAGCGGTGCTCGCCCGTTCCGAACAGCAGGAAAACGATATCCGCGCGGCCGGAGTTTCGGTTGTTATTGACTCTGGCGTTCAGGCGGCAAGCACCGCGTATGTGGCGCGCAGGACCGCCGAAGCCACGAAGATCCTTGAAGAAGCGAATCAGACGCTTCAGGACTCAACTGCATCGGTGAACAGGCGCTGGGCGTTTCTCGGCGTCCTGGAGAACCGCTATGCGTGGACGAAGATGATGACCGACTCCCGGTACGGAAAGCTGCGTTCCGCGTTTTCCAGTTTCCTCGATGGACTGCAGCAAAATGTCGATGGACAGACGGTGAAGCTTCTCACACAGAACCTTGCGAGCTCGCAACTATCAGGGACTCCGGGATCGTCCAGGGTTGTGCTTGAAACAATCAGCGAACCGGCGCCGTCCCTGAGAGAGGTTGCTGCGTACGAGGAGCGAGTTGCATCGGACGGAACCCTCATTCGGCAGGAATTGCCGCTGAACACCGTCTGGGCAAGCTACTCGGTTGCCTTCTATGAAGCAACTCAGGGACAGACCTCAGCACCGACCGATCCCTCAATCCCCATTGACTGGGCGCTGCTCCATGGGCGTGCGGTCGTGCACTGGTACTGGGATCACGGCGGAGGTTCCCGGACCCTCTCACCGAGTACCCTGATGGACCAGAGCAGTCTGCGGGTCTTCCTGCACGGGGAACGACTTCGGTACAGCCACATGCTTCAGAGCGGGAAGGCGTTCCTCGAAAACGTGCTCGAACCGTGGGTCGCGATGGGCGGCGCCGCGAGTGAGATCGGTTCGGACGCGGTGTCAGGACCGCAATCGCAACAGGCATATCAGTCTTCGGCAGTTGAAAGTGACAGACGATGGGAGCGGCTTTCGGTCGGTTTCCTGATGCTCAGGCAGCAGATCGAACGAGAGCTTCTTGTTCCCATTGCCGGTTACGGCGCATCTCCCCACGAGTATCTGAGCGACCGCGAGCGCTATTCACTCTCGCTGCTGGATAAACTCGCGTCGCTTTCGATATCACCGATAGAAGCGCTCTCCGAGCTCTCCTCACTCTGGCTTGGCCGATCGATGCCGGTACCCGATCAGGCGCAGGCGACGCTTCTTGGTACGAAATTGATCGATGGTTTCTCGGCCACAGCTGATTCGGCACTTACGCGCCTCTCCTCGGAGGCGCGCGCGGTCACGTCGTTGCATTTCCGCCAGTTTGTGCGCCCGCGCGCGGGAGAAGATGCAACGACCTATCTTGTTCGAACGCTTCGGTCGATCAACAGCAAGGCCGCCAGCGGGCGCCTGACCTACGGTGACTTCCTCGACTGGAGGAAGCTCATCTTCGAGAATGCCCATGCGCTGATCCGGGGAACCGATCTCAGCGGCTCCGAAATCGCCGATTTGCTCGCGAGGCTTGACCTGGTGAACCAGGTGGAGCGTCAGGCGCTGGCGAAGGCTGGGTGAAAATGGGTATCGTTACCATCAGACGGAAGAACTGGGGGCCGGCCGTTATCGCGGTGGCAGTATTGCTCCTTCCGATATTGCTTACATGCTGCGGCGAACGCGGAACCGCGGCGCAGGACAAATCGACCACCTCAGGGAGCTCCGCCGCGGCAGCCCGTGCAGAACAGCAGGAGCCTGTCTCCCCATCGGTTCCCGCTTCCTGGCTCGAGCAGGGAAACTCCAGCCGTACCGGCGTGTTTTCCGCAGAGCCGATACGGTCACTGCCGACAGTCACGTTCCGGTTCGCCTCCGCGCCGGCAGTCGGCGCCGCCTCGGCGTTTGTTCCCCCGATGCTCTATGTGCCGGGTGAGGACGGGGTTCTGTCGGCAATTGATCTGCAGACGCAACGCACGGAGTGGTCATTTCGGGCTGACGGTCCGATACTCGCCGCGCCCGCGGTTCAGGGTAATCTGGTTGTGGTCGGTACGGTGACAGGTACTGTGTACGGATTGAATAGAACCGATGGAACCGTGCAGTGGTCACTCCATCGCGAAGGAATCATAACCGGCTCCGCAGTTCTTTCGGATGACCAGGCGTTCATTCCGCTCGGAAACGGTTCGATCGAGTGCGTAAACCTCGCCGACGGCGGTAAGGTGTGGAGCAGCACAATCGATCCTTCGCGGATCATACGAACGCCTGCAATGAGCTCCGGCAATCTCTACGTAACCTCTGTCGGAGGGGTTATCGCCGCGCTCAACGGCTCAAACGGAAACCTGCTGTGGACGCGCCGTCTCGACGACGGGATTCCCTCGGGGCCGATCGTTTCGAACGACAGGATCTACTTCACCACCAGTGAAGGCGACGTCCACGCGGCAGGAACCACCGATGGAAGCGACAGTTGGGTGGTCAGATTCGGCCGGCCATTTGTGGCTGCTCCGGCTGTAGAGGGCGGCCGGCTCTTTGTCGTCGGACTCGATTCAGAAGTGACAGCACTGAACGCCGAAGATGGTGCCAGACTCTGGAGCTACCAGACCGGTGGCGAAGTCCAGACGCCACCGTCGGTCGCGGGCGACGTACTGTACGCAGGTGCAGCCGATGGGAATGTCTACGGCATCTCGATCGAGGATGGGAGCGATCTGTGGCGGGTTTCCCTCGGGCAGCCGGTCACTTCGGCATTCGCCGTTGGCGAAAAACAGATTGCCGTTGCCAGCGCCGGCGGACTGATCTACCGAATCGACGGTTCATCTGAGGCGGGCAAAGTTGCCGAGCGCATTATAATGCCGGATACGGGTCCGTATCGCATAACCGTTGCACCCATTCCCCGCGTCTTTCTCCTCCCGGTCGCAAAGACGGGGGTGTACCGTTTTGCTCTTCCGGATCAGAAATTGGTACCGATGCAGATTACGGTAACAGACCCCGATGGAACCGAACTTGCAACCAATCTCTCGAGCAGCGGAGGCGAGGGATCGCTCCCTTCCGGTCTGAACGTGCGCCTCGAGGAGGGCAAGCAGTACCGTCTGGAGGCGGAGCCTTCCGGTAATCGGGATTCGTATCTGCTGAGAGTATTTCATCTTGCGGTACGCCTGCTCAGAACCGACTGAAGTGACGTTCCGTCCCCGGCTACAACTGTGAGAGTTCCTCTTCCGGTCCCCTTACCTTCGCCAGGCGGATCTTCTCCTTGTCGGCGGCGGCAATTTTCTCCGTGAGCGCAGCGATGTCATCCTGCTCCTTGCGTATCTGATCCTCTATCTGACGTATCGTGTTCTGCATCTGGGCGGAATCCCGCTCGATCTGATCGATGTCGATTGCCGCCTTCAACCGATTGACTGACGCGTTGCGCGCAGCGATCTCTTTTTCGGTATCTGTCACACTCTGAAGGTACTCGCGCACTTCCGGTATGGCATCGTCCTGTTTGCCGACGCTCTTGCGGTAGATTCGCCCTATGTTGCGATATATGCTCGAGAGCTTTTCGTGGTGAATCTTCAGCGCGTTCTCCAGTTCAGCCACTCGCTTGTGCTGTCGCTTGCCCTCGCAGAGTCCATCCGCCTCGAGCTCAAGTGACTCTTTTTCCCGCCTCAGTTGTTCGATGTCGAGTCGAAGTTCCTGGATTTTGCGAACGTTATCGAGAAATGGGCCGGCGACATTCGCGATCGATTCATCGGCAACCATTGAGGTGAACTCGGTGCTGCTGAGCTTCTCCCCTGCGGCGCGATACAGACGCGGAAGCGAGGAGAGTTTTGCCTGACGTCGGCTTTTGAGAAGCGCCACTTTGCCCCGGGACATCATCCTGTCGATCAGTGATTTTCCTTCGCGCTGGGACTCCGTCTCGTGGATTGCGCTTTCGAGCCCCGCCAGTTCCTGCTGATTCTGAACGAGTTCAGAGAAGATATCCGAGTGTTCCTGATCGCTGAACGGATTCTCCTGATAGAACTCAAATGCTGCCTGGCCGATCTTTTCGTAGTGCGGGATGTTCTGCTGAATCAGTTTCTTGACCTGGATCTCATCGGCATCGGTTTTGCGCATGATCTGATTTACGCGTTCGGTAATTGCATTGAAACGCTCGAGCACGGTGCGCATTCCACTGATTGCCGTCTGCTCGCGCTCTGCCTCATCACAGGCAGTCGCAATTGCCGCACTCTCAGCAGTATCGGGACGCTGCTGATAGATGATCTCACCGACGTTTCGCAATTCGTCTTCAATAACAGACTGGTTTACCTGAATTTCACGTTGAAGCTGCTTTATTCTGTTTCGATACAGCTCAACACCCGAAGATTTCGCGGCACCGTATCTGCTCTTTGTTTCCATATATTGATATTCTACTGAACAAATTCCGGATTTTCCACTCCTCCGGCAGGAATCGTGCCGGTGACGACCCGTACTGTTCGTTGGTATCTTCAATCTGATTGGGGGATCTATGGCAGACAAGATTCAAAAGACAGACGATGAGTGGAAGCGGGAGTTGCCGCCTGATGTGTACCGCATCGCCCGGGAGAAGGGCACAGAGATGGCGTTCACCGGGGAGTACAACAAAAACAAGGCGGCGGGAATCTATACTTGCATCTGTTGTGGAGCCAAGCTGTTCGCCTCCGAAACCAAATACGATTCGGGATCCGGCTGGCCATCATTCTACAAGCCTCTGCAGGTGGATGCCGTGGAGGAACACGTAGATCGGTCTCACGGTATGGTTCGGCGGGAAGTTGTCTGCGCGAAGTGTGACGCGCATCTCGGGCATGTGTTCGACGATGGGCCGGACCCGACCGGGCTCAGGTACTGCATGAACTCGCGCTCGCTGAAGTTCCAGCCGAAAACAGAATAGTCGCGCGGTACGAGCGCCGGAGGATTCGATGCAGGAAGTCACAGCTGTTGTTGCGCGAATGAAGAATGCGTTCGGCGCAGGAAAGACGTTACCGGTTGCCGAGCGCCTCCGGTGGCTCGAGTCACTCGAGCGGTGCATCGTGCGATACGATGAGAGCATCTCGAGCGCTCTCAAAGCCGACCTCGCCAAGCCTCCCTTCGAATCCTACGGGCATGAAACAGGCCTGGTGCTCGAGGAGCTCAGGCTGATAAAAAGGAAGCTCAGGCGATGGGCACGGCCATCGTTTACCTATACTCCGCTGCATCTGTGGGTCGGAACGAGCAGGGTCTACACCGAGCCGTACGGCGTGGTGCTCGTCATTGCTCCCTGGAACTATCCATTTCTGTTGACGATGAGCCCGCTCGTCGGGGCGCTCGCCGCCGGAAACTGCGTTATCGTGAAACCTTCCGAGTTCGCGCCCGAGTCAGCGGATGTCATCGGCAGAATTATACGGGAGGCGTTGCCCGACGATGTTGCCACGGTCGTGACCGGTGAGGCCGATGTGAGTCAGGCTCTCGTATCTGCACCTGTGGATTACGTCTTCTTTACCGGTGGTTTCTCCACCGCGCGCAGTGTCATGCATGCTGCCGCGGACCGATTGTGCCCGGTTACCCTGGAACTCGGTGGCAAGAGTCCCTGCATTGTCGAGCCTGATGCGAACATCGATGTCGCTGCCCGACGGATCGTATGGGGAAAGTTTCTCAATGCAGGGCAGACCTGCGTCTCTCCTGACTACGTCTACGCTCACGAATCGATCAGGAATCGACTCCTGCAGGCGATGGCGAGTTCTGTGTCCACGCTCTATGGCCCGGATCCACACGCGAGTCCCGACTTCGGGCGAATTGTGAACGACCGCCATTTTGATCGCCTTACCGCCCTGCTGCATGCGGGCAGCATCGTTTCAGGCGGCGAACAGCTCCGGTCCGAACGCTACATTGCACCGACAATTCTGACTGACGTCTCGTGGCAGGATCCTGTCATGCAGGAGGAGATATTCGGTCCGATTCTTCCCGTGCTCTCATACGGCTCACTTGCCGAGGCAAAGGAATCAATCCGCAGTCGTCCGCGACCCCTCGCGCTCTACGCATTTACCCGCAACCGCCGAACTGCCGAACGGATCATCCGTGACATCCCGTTCGGCGGAGGTTGCGTGAACGATACGGTCATGCATATCGCGAGCTTCCATTTGCCGTTCGGCGGCACAGGATCGAGCGGTCTCGGCGGATATCACGGCAAATACAGTTTCGAAGCGTTCTCCCATCGAAAAGGGGTACTGTTTCATCCGAACTTCTTCGACTTGCCGATCCGCTACTCACCCTATCGCAATAACCTTCCGATCCTGCGGAGGCTTCTGGGATAGAGACCGGCGCACGGCGAGTGCGTGGCTGACCAGGCTAGAATGTGTCCGGGTCGGGGCCGATGCGGGAGCCTTCGTCAAGACCGTCGAGCCGCTTCATGTCATCCGCATCGAGCTCGAAGTCAAATATCCTGCTGTTCTCGCGAATGCGATCCGCGTGTATGGACTTCGGAATAGTCACCACTTCGTGCTGGAGGTCCCACCGGAGCAGAACCTGTGCAGCTGATTTGCCGTGCTTCTCCGCAATTTCGACGATCGTGCTGTCATCCAGCCTTCGCCCGCGGGTCATTGGACTCCACGCCTCGAACTGAATCCTGTGTTCCCTGCAGTAGGCGAGAAGTTCAGGCTGGAGCAGAAACGGGTGAAACTCGACCTGGTTCACCGCCGGTGTCACTTCTGAGTGGCGCGCAAGGTCATCGAGGTGATGGACCAGAAAGTTACTGACGCCAATTGCACGCACTTCACCATCCCGGTAGAGCTTTTCAAGCGCTCGGTAAGTCTCCCTGTACTGCCCGCTCACCGGCCAGTGAACCAGATATAGATCGATATATCCGATCCCGAGCGCCTTCCTGCTCTCGCCGAATGCCCTGAGCGTCCGCTCGTATCCCTGATCGGTATTCCAGACTTTTGTCGTCACAAAGAGCTCTTCGCGCGCTATGCCGCTCAAGCGTATGGCCTTGCCGACGCCCACTTCGTTTCGATAGTAGGCTGCTGTGTCTATGTGCCGGTAGCCCATTGAGAGCGCCGCGGTCACCGACTCTTCGACTTCCGGTCCGGGATTGGTGAGGAACACCCCGAGCCCGACCCAGGGCATCTCCACTCCGTTGTTCAGTGTAACTGTCGATTCAAGATTCATCTTCGCTCCTCGTGAGCAGTCGTTTTTTCAGACATCCTACCGAAACCTTTTGTCCCTCGTCAAACACCGAAATTCAAGTGCACATCAGCCGAGCGGGAAACGGCATCTTGGCATGGATCGAAGTTTGGTATATTTTATTATGTATATGAGATTTAGCGATTTACCACTAGAGGAGACCGTACTTCAGGGAATTCAGGATGCCGGCTTCATCGATTGCACCAACGTGCAGGAACAGACGATGAAGCATGCGCTCCAGGGACGTGATGTATGCGTCCAGTCCCAGACAGGCACCGGAAAAACCGCCGCCTACCTCGTCTCCGTATTTCAGCTCATGCTGACACGCAGTGAGCTCAAGGACCGCCCGACAGTTATCATTGCTCCAACTCGAGAGCTTGCGGTCCAGATAGAGCAGGAAGCTCAGCTTCTTGGCAGTCATCTACCGCTCCGGATCGGTTGCTTCTACGGCGGTGTCGGATACGTACCGCAGGAAAAACTGCTTTCAGACGGTGTGGACATCATCATCGGCACCCCGGGCCGCCTGATCGATTTTACTCAGTCGGGCAAGCTTGACTTCTCACGAGTCGGCATCGTGGTTATCGACGAGGCCGATCGGCTATTCGACATGGGATTCTACCCCGACATCCGCCGAATGCTTCGCAAGATGCCACCGCGGGAGAAGCGCACGTCAATGCTGTTCAGCGCAACCCTGGGTGTAAACGCCCGGAACATCGCGTGGGAACACATGAACGACCCGGTAGAGGTTGAAATCGATCCGGAGAACGTGACACTGGACGCTATCACCCAGGTACTCTACCACGTGAGCAAGAGCGAGAAGTTCCGACTGCTTCTCGGGCTGCTGAAGAAGGAGAAACCGGAAACGGCAATCATCTTCACGAACACGAAGCGCTCAGCGGAGGAGGTTTCGCGCCGACTTGAGATGAACGGATTCACGAGTACCTTCATCATGGGCGATCTGCCGCAGCGCAAACGCCTTCGGGTAATCGAGGCGATCAAGGCGGGCAAGGTGCGACTCCTCGTTGCCACCGATGTTGCCGCGCGCGGACTGCATATCGACGATCTTGACATGGTGATCAACTACGATCTTCCCGAAGACAGGGAGAGCTATGTGCACAGGATCGGCAGGACAGCCCGCGCCGGAAAGACCGGAAAAGCGGTGTCACTCGCCGACGAACAGCATGTATTCAACCTCGAGGGGATCGAATCCTTCCTCGGAGCGAAGATACCAACAGAGCAGACAAGTGACGATCTGCTCGAGGAAGATGTCACTCACGGTTCGAGAATACAACTTGGCCTGTATCATCTCGATGAGGGAGAAAGGCGGGCGAATCGCGGTGCCGGACGTCCGGAGCGGCGTGGCGAGTCTGATTCCCGGCACCGTCGGCCGGCAAGACCTGCAGCAGGTGATGGCCGGCGAGACCGCCCCGCGGCTACCCAGCGGACTGACACGCGAGCGCACGTCGAACGTGCGGCGGCCGAGCCAGCGCGGAACGTGCAACAGAGGCCCGCTCCTCAACCGAGGCCGGCTTCGCAACAGCGTGCAGATTCGCAACAGCGACCGGCTTCGCAACAGCGACCGGCACCTCAGCCGCAGCGATCTCCCAGCCGGCCGAGACCGAAACCGGCGGTAGCGAATCTTGTTGGTTCCCGACCTTCAGGCGCAAAGACACCGGGTGATCGACCGGGTCAGCGGGCGCCGATTGATGAACGGATCGAGTATTACCGAAAGAAGTATGGCGAAAACTTTTCACACGCGAAGACCGAGAAACAGCCGTCGAACGGCGGTCGAAGACGTCCGGCGCAGGCGGGAACGCCGGTTCAGCGACCCGAAGCTTCGCCGGAGAGCAAAAAATCCGCAGGCGGGATATGGTCCCGGATCGCCGGATTGTTCCGGGGCGGCAAACCGGACAAATAGGGGAGCTCTTGACACACATCGGTATGTCCATTATTTTTTATGGTCTAAGTTACGCATGCCCCACGCACGCATATTGATCGTGAAAGAATGCCTTGAAAGGTGAGGAGAAATTGAATGGCCCGAAATTCGACAGCCAAAGGAAAACTTGTTCGTCGCTTTGGTGTTAACATTTTTGGAAACGAGAAATACGATCGTCTGTTGAAACGGAAGTCAAAGGCTCCCGGAGAACCGAAGAAAGGACGCACTCGGCAGACCGAATACGGTCGCCAGCTCGTTGAGAAGCAGAAACTGAAGTTTGCTTATGGACTTTCCGAGCGGCAGTTCTCCAATCTGTTCTACAATGCGAAGAAGAGAAAGGGCGTTACCGGTTTGAACATGCTCGTGATGCTCGAATGCCGCCTAGATAACGTGGTCTACCGTCTTGGAATGGCTTCAAGCCGATCTCAGGCTCGGCAGCTTGTGAGCCACGGGCACATTCAGTTGAACGGACGGAAGGTGACAATACCTTCGGCGCTCGTGAGACCGAATGACACGGTGATGGCGAAAGAGCGAAAGGGCACCAAGGATCTTGTCCGCCGATTGATCGCCGACAACGGTTCGCGCCCCATACCGCCGTGGCTTACGGTTTCCAAAGACGAGCTTACCGGTACCATAATCGCACTGCCTACCCGCGAAATGATTCCGACAGTTGCCGATGAGCAGCAGGTCGT
>DATKUC010000267.1:0-26160 GCA_035530835.1 Spirochaetia bacterium | reverse complement strand
AGCGTGTGGCATCCGCGTCCACTGCCAGGTACTGCACAGGATATTCGATGAGCCCCGCTCGGTAGACACCCATCGCTATCGACTTCCGCTTGCGGCCGTAGTTCCAGCAGAGTTTCTCCTGAGTCTGGATGAGATCATTCAGCGTCGCTTCATCGATCGATTTGCCGGACACCTCAAACGCCGCAATGAAGGGTCTCACCCGCTCCAGCCCCGCATCGACCTTCACAACCCGGGTTCCGGAATCCAGTTCCGCGCCCTTTCGTGAAAAGAAGGGATACTCGGGCAGCTTACCGCCGAGCGCGAGCCTGATCTGTCGGCCGAGTCCTGCGGTCGACCAGAGGTCAGGTCGGTTCGTGTCGTTGAGTTCCACCTTCAGCAGGTCGCCGTCGCGGCTGTCCAGCTCCGCCTTGGCGCGGGTCAGGATCTCCTCGAACTCAGTATCGCTAGAGAACTTCCGACCCGCGTACTGCTGCAGGATTCGTTCGCTGACTTCAATCTTGGGCATTCTACTTCCTCCTCCGCAGCCGCACGCTTTCGATGTCCTGGCTGAACAGTTCGCGAAGGTCGTCAAGCCCTAGGTGCATGAGCGCCATCCGGTCAATCCCCAGCCCCCAGGCAATCACCGGCACTTTGATTCCGAGCGGTTCGGTCACCTCCGGCCGGAAGATACCGGATCCCCCCAGCTCAAACCATCCGAGCACCGGGTGTTTGATGTGCACTTCGACTGAAGGCTCGGTGAACGGGAAGTATCCGGGAACGTATTTGACCTCAGCCGCGCCGGCAAGTTCGACCGCGAACATCTGCAGCAGACCGAGTAAGGTGCGAAGGTTTACATCCTCACCGAGCACGATGCCTTCGGTCTGATAGAAATCCGACAGATGCGTCGCGTCCACGCGATCGTATCGAAAGCATCGAGCAACTCCGAAGTAGCGCCCCGGAACCTTCGCCTTCGGAAGCTGCTTTGCGGAGAGTACGGTTCCCTGGCTGCGAAGGATGAGCCGTCGGGTGAAGTCATGGTCGAAATGGTAGTTCCATCCGGAGCTTCCTGTCGTCCAGCCGTTTTCATGTGTCGCCGCAACCTGCGACAGATAGGGTTCTTCGATCTCGCGCGCGTGATCCGGATTCTTCAGATAATATACGTCGTGGATGTCCCGCGCTGCGTGGAACTGCGGCATGAACAGCGCGTCGCTGTTCCAGAACTCGGTTTCCACGAGCGGGCCGTCGAACTCTTCGAATCCAAGCGAGGTGAGTTTGTCCTTGACCTGATCGAGGTATTCGCTGTAGGGATTGCGCCGGCCCGGAACAAGTCGGCCCGGCGGAAAATGTACATTGTATGCCCGGAACTCCCGCCCCTTCCAGGAGCCGTCTTTCAGCATGTCGGAAGTAAGGGTACCCAGCTCATTGCCGGTTATGCCGGCCTTTCTGAGCTCGCCCTTGAGGACTAACCCGTCGGCGGTCAATTCATAGACGACATCTTCCCGTTCCGCCATTCTGAACGCACTGCTTGAGGCTCCCCGCTTCCTGCTTATCCCGGCCATGAGCTGCCGCTCGGCGTCGGTAAGGTCCGAGTCTGCAATCTCACCGGACTTCGCCCGCTCAAGCAGCGTTCGCGTCATGCGCACGGACTCGGCTTCACCGGAAACAGTGAGCCGCTTGTCGGCGTCCATGAGCAGCGCGCCTTCACGGGAGAGCTGACCGTAGGCGGATCCAACGTCCTTGTTTTCGATACCGAGTGTCCGCGCAATCTCGGGCATCTGCATGGGGCCGGTGTCCGACAGCAGCTTCAGCATCCGCTCTTCAGGCGTGCCGGAGTCAAGTTGCTGCCTTCCCAGTTCGGTGAGCTCATACACAATTCGCTTCTCGCGGGACTTCTCTGTAACGCAGCCTTTTGCGGAAAGCCAGCTCAGCGACTGATTGCACTGACCGAGATTGAAGCCGAGCGCACTGATCATTACTTCTGTAGCGATGTCCTGTCCCTGCTCGAAATGCAGCAGAACCTTCACCTCCAGCGGGTGGAGTGTCTTCGTTATTGCATCAACGTTCATGGTGCTCAGCTCCTGTCTGCACATCGGACGGTGTTGAGGTAAGTCTGCCGGCGAGCGCACGGAGAAAGAGTCCCACGTCGCTCACGACACCGACTGCCTGGCTCGATCCCCGGTCTGCGAGTTTTGTTACAACTGCCGGATTGATGTCGACGCACACGGTCTTGACCCACGAGGGCAGCATATTTCCGGTGCCGATGGAGTGTAGCATGGACGAGAGCATGATGACCATGCTTGCATTTTCGACGATGGTCGCATACTGCCGCTGCGCCTCTATCATATCATTTACCGTCTCCGGCAGCGGGCCGTCATCCCGAATAGAACCGGCAAGGCAGTAGGGCACCTGGTTCGAAATGATCTCGTACATGATGCCGCGAGTCAGCGCACCCGCATCGACCGCTGCCTTCATTGACCCATAGTAGCGCACGCGATTAATCGCACACATGTGGTTCCGGTGCCCCTCATGGGTAGGTCGGCCTGTGGTCACCGCTACACCGAGTGAGGTGCCGAACAGAACCGACTCAATATCGTGCACGGCGAGGGCGTTTCCCGAGAGCAGCCCCTGCACATACCCTTCGCGGATGAGTGTGCAGAGCGCCGAGCTTCCGCCGGTGTGCACGACCACCGGTCCCGCAACCACGACGACTTTCTTCCCCTGTTTCCGGTGTTCGCGCAGTTCGTGCGCAACCCGCTCTACTATGACATCGACGCTGCGCTCCGAGGAAACCTCGTTAGTCATGAACCCGAACAGATCTCCCTGGCGGTCACGGAACGGCGGAAACACGCGTACCGCTTCGGGATTGCAGACCGCGAGCTCGCCCTTGCGCACATCGCGAACCTTCACGCAACGGGCATCTTCTCCATTCACCACGATAACCGCATCCATGCGCTGGCCACGTACTTCAATCCAGCGGTCCCCGGCGAACACCTCGGTCCGATGGTTGGTCGTTGAATAAAAGTCATCCGGCACGCACCCGTCTTTGGGACACGGCTTCAGGACTGCCTTTGTCGCACTCTTTTCGTAGCATCCGACCTGGATCAGCTTCTGGGTGAGGATCTCGAGTTGCTCATCGGTACTGCAGATCAGGTCCAGCTCCATCGCGGAATACTCGTTGTTCATCTTGCCGATGTCGAACGAGACGACCTGATAATCTGCCTCTTCGGAAATGATAAGATTAAAGATCTTGGTCATGATTCCGGAATCGATCAGGTGCCCGGTTGCGGTAAATCGTCTTGTCATAATTCTTTATTGGTATCGGAAACCGAACGAAATGTAAAGGCCGGCCGGCGTTCCGGGCACTCGGAGTCAGGGAATTTCAGGATATATGACGATCCGGCTCACCGTATCGCCCGACATAACCAATTCCTTGTTCATGTGGTCCGTGCTCGACAGGCCCGCGGCGTATACGAAGGTGTCCTTTTCGACAAAGGTCGGCTGGCCGAGCTTCGCAAGCATGACCGACTTGTACATGCCCACCCGCAGACCGTCACTCACCGCATAATCGGGCGATGTTATTGTCGTGGCGACAAGCAGCTCCTGATCCTTTGCCTTTGAGTAGTAGAGCAGGAAGAAGAATCCCTTGTATTCGAGTTTGTAACGCTCATCAGTCGTATTCTTGTTGTACGCGCTGGCGACATTTTCCGAAACGACACTATCCGGCTTGCCCCACTTTCGTATGAGTTCCGCCCGGGTAGTGGTGATGAGGAAATCGTGCGGATAGGAAAAGGTTGCGACAATTGGAATGGATTCGAGTGACTTCCCGTTGTACATTCCCGCGCCGGACGCTGCCTTTTCCGCCGCGGCACCTTTGCCGCACGAAACTACCAGCGCGGGAAGCAGAAATGCGCACAAAAGAACTGCGCCGGTGGCTTTCATGATTCTTCGTTCTCCGGGATGCTATGGAGGATGGGGGATTCGAACCCCCGACCTATAGATTGCGAACCTATCGCTCTACCAACTGAGCTAATCCCCCGACATGCAGCGTGCAACATTCTAACGAAGTACGCCGATTAATGCAATCTGTTTATCGGTCACTGCGCGTCCGGCAGCTCGATTACCAACCCTTCAGTAGCGATATCCACCCGCATATTCCGCTTCGATGCAATGTTCCTGCAGCGGGCAAGAATATGCTCAAAGTCGTCATCCCGACGTTCCGGGTCGTGGTGGAACAGCAACATGCGCCTCGCACCGGATGCCATTCCGTTCTCGATCGCGTCGTCGAAACTGCTGTGCCCCCAGCCCATTCGGTCGCGACGATGCTCTTCCCGCGTATACTGTGCGTCGTGGATGAGCAGATCGGCATTCCGGTAGAAGGAGAGCAGGCGTGAGTTCTCCTCGCGCGCGGCTCGTTCACCTTCGGCGGCAATCTCAGGATCAAACCCGGACTGGGACGGGTCCGTCGGAAACAGATTCCTGAACGGCTCGGTATCGAACGCAGTGACCACCGTAGTACCGCGGTATTCAAAGCGGTAACCGAGACAGAGAACAGGATGATTCAGGTAGGTCGTGTGAACAATCATGCCGTCGGCAAGCTCGACTCTCTCCTCGCGAAGCTCGTGATAGCGGAGTGTTGCGGCGAGCTCGCCTGAGTGTACCGGAAAGTATTGATAGTTGAGCTGGTGACCGATGACCTTCTTCAGCGATTCGTCCTCCCAGGTTACCGGACCGTAGAGATCGAGCTCGGTTCCCTTCCGGTAGATAGGCGCGAAGAACGGAAACCCCATGATGTGATCCCAGTGCGTATGGGTGAGAAAGAGCGATGCACGAATCACTTCGGTTTCGGACGCGTCGCGCAACAGCAGTTCACCGAGCCCGCGGATTCCTGTTCCCGCGTCGATTATGACCAGGTGTTCGGCTTCCCCATACCGAAGTTCGATGCAGGAGGTGTTCCCTCCGGTATTGACCGTGTGCGCTCCCGGAGTAGGAATTGAGCCGCGAACGCCCCAGAATCGCAGTCTGATCATACGACCTTCAGGAAGTTCTCGGCCTTCTGGACTTCGCCGTCCACAAGATTGGCGAGTTCCGAAAGCTTCGTCTGGTCGACACCAAGGCCTTCGCGCGCAGACTCGTCGAGGGCCGCCGGATAGTTGTCACCGGACTCACCGATACCGGACGCGTTCACGAAGTAATTCGCCGTGTGGACGGCGTAGACGAATGCGCTGTTGGCCCCCCGATACTCGGCAGGTCTGTGGTGATAGGTGACGGTATCCAGAATAGTGGTCGGAAGGCGCCAGGTGTCTACGATGAGTCTGCCGCAATCTGCATGGTCAAATCCGAGGAACTCCCGCTCGGCAACGTGAAGCGGAACTTCGCGCTCCCTGCAGTACTCGATCACTTCGACGTACTCCTTCGCGAGCACACGATCCATGGGTATCTTCCCGATGTCATGCAGAAGTCCGGCGACGAAGTACTCGTCGATGGTTGACAACTCCTCGCCATGCATCTTCGCCAGAAGTCGCGTCGTGACACCGACCGCAAGGGAGTGGCGCCAGAAGCCGACCGGGTTCAGTACACCGAGGTCAGTCTTGCGGTTCAGCGTGTCCATCACCGCAGTGCTCAGCGCCAGGTTCTTCACCGTGTTGATGCCAAGCATGATGATGGCCCGCACCATGGACACTACTTTGTTCGGCAGTCCGTAGTACGCCGAGTTTATGAGCTTCAGCACTCGTGCCATGAGCACCGGGTCGAGACTGATAACCCGATTCAGATCAACCGGAGAGGTGGCGCGGTCGTTGCAGATCTCGAGTACCTTGGTCACGGTCGGCGGCAGGCTCGGCATCCGATCGATGTAGGAGGCAAGTCTCGAGAGTCGCTCCTGTGCGTCCACGCTACGTGTCTCCGGATTCGCGAATTGCCTTCAGTCGTTCCAGCAGCCCTCCTGCCCGTTGCTGCAGGATTTCACCTACCGGTTGATTCGGCAAGTTCCCGGCAAGTCTCCTCAGGAATGCAAATGTCTCGGCGATGCGCGACGGCGTAATGGGCCGCTGATCCGCATCGTCGTTGCTCAGCCCGATCTGGTCCCGATACCCCTGCATGCGCTTCAGCAAGCCTTTTCGGCCTGCGAGTCGTGATTTGAGCGTTTCGATGCGAAGCCGAAACTCGCTATGCTCGAAGTTCACTGCCCGATCGGGCGGAAGCTCGTGAGCGAGATTCACCAGGTAATCGAGCATACCTGCCTCCTGAACCTCTTCAGGCGACACCGATTCGATCTCGTCGTCAACAACCCCCTCGCCGCTCCCTGTCACCTCCGGCTCTGACGAGTGTGCCGGCGCTTGGTCTGCAACCGGTTGCCCGGTTCTATCGTTCTCCGGTTCGTCGAACAGGAACGGTCCATTGTCCGCAGGAACCCGTTCACGTTCAGGTTCCCGTTCGCGTCCGATCGGTTCGCGCGGACGCGGCCTGCTGTAGATTCCTTCGAACTCGTCGACATCTTCGGAATCGGAGTCGGGAAACTCAGCTGGCATCTCGGCGCCACCGAGAGTCTGCAGAGTCACCGGGGCCTTCACATCCTTTAGTGGTATCCCTTCGACATCAAGGTCGTCGTTAGAAATCGACTGCGGAACTTCGCTGCGTGACGACTGCGGCTGCTCATCAACTTCCTCGAGTTCTGAGGGTTCCTCGAACGCCTCGAATGGTACCCCGGCAGTTGCGCCGACGGGTTCAGGCGACTGTCCGGTCGCCCAGTGCTGCGGCGGCGGTGAGGGCCACTGAGGAATCGCATGACCGGCCGGCACCGGTTCGGGTTGGGGTTCGGACTCCAACCCCGGTCCCAGGCCCAGGCTCGTGTCCGGCTCATCGGACTGCGTGGCGGCGCTTGAACCCGGATTCCGGGAGGCCTGGCCCTGTGCAAGCAGTCCGCGTCGCTCCCTCGCCGGGGCCGGAGCTGCCATTTCCGGTTCGAGTGCGTCCGGTTGGGGAAAACTCGGCTGTTCGCCGGCAGCACCCAGCGGAACGGGAATCTGTCCGGCAGCAGACGGCCACTGCGGAGGATATCTGTTCATATCGTTCGGCAGCTCGTCCGGCCATCCCGGATGTCGCCACGGATCAGTCTGTGCGCGGTTCAGAAGTCCACTTCTGCGCTGCGGCTCTTCGGGTTCCTCGTCCGGCTCGTCAGTTATCTCGTCGTCGCCGGACTGAAGGAGTGAGAGGTCAGGCTTCTTTCCGGCGGGCCAATCATATTCAGGCTCCCCGGATTCATCGACCGTGTCTCCGTCGGAGAGCAGATCATCAAGTGAAAACTCCTCATCGTCGTCCTGCGCCGCCTCCTCGAGCTCGGCGACCGGATCGGCGTCCAAAAGCTCGTCGGCAAGTGCTTCTTCTTCCTGATCGTCCTGAATGTCGAGCAGCGTGTCGGCATCTTCGAGCCGGTCACCAAGATCGTCCACTTCGAGCATTCTGCCGACCGACTCGCTCCCTGACTCGTCAGAGCCGTTATTCGTGAGCACGCCAAGTCGCTCGAGATTCTTCTGCCACTCATCCTGATGATCACGCTCGAACGCCTCCACTGCCTTCTCATACAGCCCGAGACTTTCGTTCAGCCGCTCTATGTCTTCGGGGTCCGCACGTTTCCCCTGCAGACTGATGAGCTCGTCAGCAGTTCCGATAGCCTTGTCACGATCGCCAAGGAGACGATACGCGTCAGCAAGTGCGGCAAGCACGCTGCCGTTCTCCGGAAAATCGGCTTTGAGCTTTTCGAGAAGGTCGACACCTTTCTGAGGATGCCCGGCAACGCAGTGGAGTTCTCCAAGCAGGAGCCGCCCGCGGAAGTCGTTGGGATCCTGTTTGAGATAACGAACAACCTCGGCGACCGCCGCGTCATACTTCTTCAGATCTCGCAGAATGCGCGCAAGCTCGAGTCGGAACTCCACATTCTGCGGGTCCAGCTCCTGCACCTTGATGTAGCACTCTGCCGCCTCGGCTGCCTTCCCGAGCCGAGTGTAGACTCCACCCAGTTCCTGCCAGGCGCGGATTGAGGCGGAATCCCTGGAGAGGATGAACCGAAGGTTCTTTTCGGCCTCAGCGTACCGATTCAGGTTCACCAGTACGTGGATCAGCTGGAATCGGAGATCGAAGTTGTCGGGCGCCGCAGCAACCAGTGTGCGAATCTCTTCGAGAGACTCATTCTGGTTGCGATATCCTTCCATGATCTGACCGAGGTTTACCGCTGCCCGGACATAATCCGGTTTGTTCGAGAGTGCACGTTTGTAGTAGGCAATTGCCTCGTCGGCCCGTCCCTGCTTTGCCAGCACCGTGGCAATATTATTGTGCGCGGTCGCGTTGCCCGGATCGATCTTGAGAATCTCCTGGAACATCTGGATCGATTCATCGTGGCGGTCGAGCTTCTGCAGCACTATCCCGAGGTTGTTCAGACCGTCCGTCCAGCCGGGACGTGACCTGAGCGCGCGCTGGTACTGTTCCCGCGCGTCGTCGAGTTTGCCTTCGGACTGCAGCGCAAGACCGAGATTGTAGCGGAGCGTGGGGCTGTTGTCGTCCGCAGCGAGTCCCTCGTTCAGAACCTCTGAAGCGCGGGGGAAATCCCCGGTCTGTTCGTACAGGGTTCCGAGATTGTTGTACGCGGCGGCGAGCGAGGGGTCGAGCTCTATCGCTTTCCCGTACGCTTCGATCGCTTCCTGAAAGTTGTTCAGAGATTTATGGACATTGCCCAGATTGTAATAGATGTCGGCCTTGGCATTCCCCAGTCCGATCGCACGCGTCAGCCAGTAGAGAGCATCACGGGATTTGCCCGTCTGTCTGAAGATGACCCCGAGGTTGTTGAACGCTTCCGGATTCTCAGGCTGTATCTCAATTGCGCGATTGAATTCTGCAATCGCTTCCTGATAGCGCGAAGTGCTTCCGCAGATGGTTCCGAGCAGGATATGCGCTGCAGACGAGTCCTCCGCCTCTTCGAGTACTTTCCGCGTCAGGCTTTCTGCTGTCTGATAGTCGCGGGCGCGGTAGGCCTGTTTCGCCTGATGGAACACCGCGCCGAGCTTGCTTTTCTTCATCAGTACACCCTCAGAGGCCGCGCACTTGCCTCCTGAGAAAGCGCGCTTGCGTGTGACAGTCCTGACTTATCATAGGCTGCGACAGCAAAATAGTAAAGTTTACCGTTTGTCATCCCGGTGAGGGTGACGGTGGTGACATTGCCGACATCGATCGGCGAGAAACCCTGGGCAATGTCGGTTCCAAAGTACTGTCCGGGACGGTCACCGTAGTAGATGAGATAACCCTTCACGTCGGCCTGCGGCACGGATGTCCACTGCAGCGTCACCTGCCCGTTGCCGGGTCGGATGACAAGCTTGATCGGCGGTGGAGGCGGAAGGTCGGGGACGTAGTTAACCGTAATCGAATGTATCGAAGGCGAGAGGAGATGCGGACCGTCCGGCAGAAGTTCGGCGCGAAGCTGGAGGAATCGCCCCTGTACCGGCTTCGCGGCGTGGAGCAGATCAGTTCCGGGGAAAAACTGCGTCCAGTCCTGATCGAGTACATCGGTTCCGTTGCTCCGATTTCCCATGCGATAGAAGAAAAGGATCGCGGTATCGCCCGGTGTGTCGTACTGTGACTGTATATTCGCAAGTTGAGTTCCTGCGTACTGAAGATCGAACACCCGGGAGACGGCGACACCCCGGGAATCGGCAACAATATCGAGATTCGGCGTATCGACCACGCGCTTTTCGATTCTGAACTCATCAATCATGCCACGGAAGCTCGTACCCAGATAGACGTGGGAACTCGAAAGCTTGCCGGCGTAGGGGAAGAAAACTGTACCGCCCTCGTTTCCCGTGGAGGTCGCGTAGGTGATCGCCTCCGGCTGCCCGTCGACCAGGTACTCCACGAGACCGGTGCCCGCATCGAAGCGCAACAGGTTGTGGTGCCATGTTCGGGGGATCAGATGGCGAACGCCGGAAATGGCAATGGACTCCGGCGTGTCGGGAGAGGAAACGAAGAAGTTGGAAAAGGCGAATGTGAGCCTGTCATCGGTAATCGATATCCGCACCTTCTGATCGATCGGTTTGCCGGCTGAAATCATCGCTCCGGACCAGGAGAGGATCGTCGCATCCTGCTGTCCGCCGATCGAATAGACCCAGAACTCGATACTGAAGCTGCCGCTCGTGTTTCCGGGTCCGAAAAGGCTGTCGGGCGGAGCGTTCAGCTCGATCCCGTCACCACCGGGCGGAAAGACCGCCGCACCCGCGCCAAGCCGCGGCACATTGGTACTGGTCGAAACGTTCCCGCCGATCAGCTTCCACCGGCCTGAGGCATCAGTTATCGGCGTGGAGTCAAAATGGAGCAGTACGTCAGTCTTCGGGTCGACAGAATACTCATTGGTGCCGAGCACGAGATCCTTGAACCCCTGGCGGCCCGGTTGTACGGTGAGATTTGAACTCTGTTCAAGGTCGCTCCATCCGGCATCTTTGCCAAGGACAATCGTGCTATTCTGCGCTTGCAGCTGTACGAGCCCGGCAAAAAAGAGTGTCAGCGACAGCGCAATTGCTCTTTTTCCCATAACTTTAATACATTATTATCGGCAATAATGGAGAAACGCACACTTACCCCCAAGAGCATATCTCACTTCCCCCGAAAGCCCGGAGTGTATCTTATGAAAGATGCAGACGGGCGCATTATCTATGTCGGCAAGGCGAAGATGCTCATTAACCGGGTCCGATCATATTTCACCGGGAACAAGGATATAAAGACTGAGATGTTGATCCGCAAAGTTGTGCAGATCGACTTCATTATCACTCAGAACGAGTATGAAGCGCTCATCCTCGAGAACAACCTGATCAAGCAGTGGAAGCCGCGGTACAACATCAATCTGAAAGACGGCAAGACCTATCCGGTGATCAGAATTACCGCGGAACAGTATCCGCGCGTATTCCGCACGCGACGCATCATTCAGGATGGCTCCGAATACTTCGGCCCCTTCCCAAATGTGCAGAGTATCGACACCTATCTCGAATTGATCGAACGACTGTTCCCGCTTCGCAAGTGCAAGGGGCCGCTGAAGGAACGTAATCATCCGTGTCTCTATTACCACATCGGCCGATGTGCGGCCCCCTGCGCAGGCAAAGTGAGTCCGGAAGGATATCTCGAGAGCGTTGACCACATTCGGCAGCTTCTCTCCGGCCGGACCGACGTGCTCATCTCCGAACTCACAGCGCAGATGCAGCATGCGTCAAGCGAATTGCGGTTCGAAAAGGCTGCAGAGCTGCGCGACAGCGTTGACGCTATCAGGACCCTTCAATCCGGGCAGCAGGTGATGGACGCCGATCTTGACTCACGTGACTATGTGGCCAGCGCCGTGAAGGAGGAGCTTGCCACATTCGTGGTATTCCAGATGCGGAACGGAAAGCTGCTCGGAAGCGATATATTCCGCACCCAGGTATTCGGATCGGCGGAGGAGGATCTGACTCAGTTCCTGCTTCAGTACTACGAGGCGCTCCGCAGCCCGCCGAGCAAGCTGTTCCTGCCTCAATCGGAGGACACCTCGGCAGTCGAGGACTACTTCAAGCGGGAACACAATGCCGATGTGGCGATCTCAACACCGCGGTCGGGCAGAGACGCGTCTATCATGAGAATGGCTTCCGAGAACGCGAAACAGGATCTCGACAAGCGGATTCGGGAACGCAGCAATGTTCCGGCACTCGAAGAGCTCCAGAAAGTGCTGAAACTGCCGAAATTACCCGCCCGGATCGAAGGCTTCGACATCGCACAGCTGTCGGGGAAACACACAGTCGCATCGATGGTCTCATTCAAGGATGGAGTCCCGGACAAACCGCAGTATCGACGCTTCCACGTAAAGACGCTCGACGGCGCGATCGACGACTTTGCTTCGATGCGTGAGGTGGTGGCACGACGCTACACGCGCATCATGAACGAGAATCTGCCGGCGCCGGACCTGATCCTCATCGACGGAGGCAAGGGACAGGTGAGCGCGGCAGTGTCAATTCTGAAGGCACTCGATCTGCACATTCCGCTGATCGGGCTCGCGAAGAAAAATGAGGAGATCTATCTTCCGGGACGATCGGAGCCGGTTCTTCTTCCGCACGGTTCGCCGCCGCTTCGGGTGCTGCAGGCAGTCCGCGACGAGGCTCACCGCTTTGCGACCGGATTCAATCAAAAGTTGCGCCAGAAAGATATCGGACTCGGTCGGCTTGAAAGCGTGCCGGGTATCGGTCCGGCGCGCAGCCGGAAGCTGCTGGCGGCGTTCAGGAACCTCGAAACGCTTCGCACCGCCGACCCTGCCGCACTGGCGGCGGCTGCCGGCGTGAGCGTGGCAAAGGCAGAGGAGATTCAGGAGATGCTCCGAACCGGTAATCCGACACTTGCGGCGGCCGAAAAAACCTCACCGCTGCGGGAAAAACCTACTTCAGGCTCACCTGAATAATGTTGTCCGCCTCCCGAAGGCGTGCAACGACCTGGGGCGTCGGTCTCTCATCGAGCCGGAGTGTGCATGAGGCCGCAACGCCCTCACCACCGAAGATGGTGTTTTCCATCTCCTCGATGTTGATTCCCGCCTCTTTGAGCACATCTAGCACGGAAGCGAGCACCCCGACACGGTTGAAGTGGCGCACGACGAGGCTGTTCGGTGCCGCGGACTTTTCGCGAACGTTCACACTCTGAGGCGGTTTGCCGGTTTCGAGGTAGACGCGGACAATGCGCACAACTTCGGATGCAATCGCGTCGGCCGACTGTTCGGTTGAAGCACCGATATGTGGTGTCGCAGCGCTTACCAGGTTCGCAAATGCCGTGTCCGCAAACTCCGCATCGCCTCCGGCAGGCTCCGCGTCGAACACATCAAGTGCAGCGCGAATACCCTTTTTTGCCACAGCGTTTCCCAGTGCCTCGTGGTCGACAATCTCTCCGCGGGACGTGTTGACGAAGATCGCGCCGGATTTCATCGCATCGAAGAACGCGGCGTCGATGAAACGCTCGGTCTCCGGCGCGACCGCGAGATGTACGCTCACCGCGTCCGCGCGCGCCGCAAGCTCGAGCGGAGTTGCGCACGCACGAATACCCAGCTCTTCCGCGGTCTCCGTCGTGAGGCTGCGCGACCAGCCGACTACTTTCATGCCCATGCCGTGTGCGCACTCGACAACGGCGCGACCGATTGATCCAAGGCCTACGATGCCGAGCGTTCTCCCGCGGAGTCCTGCTGCTTCACCATAGAGCTTCTTGCGCCACCTGCCCGCGCGCATATCAACCGTCGCGTTTACGATATTGCGGTCCGCTGCGATGAGCAGACCGATGGCAAGTTCCGCTACCGCGTTCGAGTTTTTGCCAGGACAGTTTGCTACGTGTATGCCACGCCGGGTTGCCGCGGCAACATCGATGGTATTCACACCGGCACCCGCGCGGATGATGAGTGACAGCGATGATGCTGCATCGACTGCCGCAGCGGTCACCTTCGTCGATCGGACAACCAGTATCTCCGCGTCCCCGATCTGCGCGGGGAGCTCTTCAGCCTTCAGCGATGCGTTCACCGTGACTTTCGCGCCAAGCTGCTCGAGTGCGGTGACTGCCGTCGCGGAAAGTGCGTCGGCGATGAGAATTCGAACCGGCTCTTCGTGCCCCATGACATGCCCTCCATGCTGCGTCTGAAGATTCCGGTGCGGTAAGTCGGCTACAGACAGCCGATCTCCGCCCGGTGAAGTCTGTTACAGTTCGTATTCGCCGGCGGACTGGATGTGCTGTTCGGGTTCGACACCTTTGCGCACAATGACCGAGTAGAGGAATAGCTGCATAAGCAACGGATGGAGATTGCTCCCGGTCCGGCGAAACTGCGCGTCATACCGGCTCGCAAGAACGAGGATGCGCTCGAGCGATTCCCGACTGTAGTTCCGATCGGCAGCTTCGTAATCTTTCTGCGTCCGTTTGCCCCGTATGTTCGCGCGCTGAAACGCATCCTGAAGCGCGTGTCGCTCTTCGAGCAGCAGTTTCAGCGCAAGTAGCCTGCGAAACTGCCAGGTTAGTCCCGCAATGATCGCGACCGGGTAACCATCGTTTCCCAGCATGATTTTCTGAAGAATCTCGAGTGACGATGACAGGTCCGCAGCTGCTACCTCAGCGAAGAGAGTGAAGACGTTTTCCTCTTTGCTATGGTAGATGAAGTGCTCGATGTCTTCGACCTGTATCTCATGGTCGCGCCCGAAGAAGAGCGCAAGGCGGTCGCACTCCAGTCGCAGCTCCTGGGTATTGTTCTCAACCAGTTCGAGCAGGAGTCCGGCCGCGTCGGCGGAGATGGAGCAACCGGCTCTTCGCATGTAGGAGGTGACCCACCCGAGCTTCTGGTTGTCGAACATCTCCCAGAATATCTTGCGATGCTCCTGCGGCACAGCGGCGCTCAATCGCTTATCGACCTGTGTCTGATCGCTTAGGAGGATCAGTGTCGCGTCATCCGAAGGATTCTTGCAGTAGGAAAGAAGTGGTTCAATATCGTCCTTGGTCTTCAGCTGTTCCGCGCTGTCAATGGTAACGAGTCGGTGGGCGGAAAAGAGTGAGCCGTTCTGGATGTAGGCAAGTGCCTCGTGGGTGGATGTTTCGAACGGATAGAAACGGGTCTCCTCGGGCTTTTCACCCGTACGCTTCTCTATTGCCGCGCGAATTGAATCGACGAACTCCCGCTTTTCTCCCGCTTCGGGACCAAGCAGAAGATAGACCCCGATCACCTTACTCATAGGACCGGATCAGGTGCGCAAGCTTTCCGAGGATGCGGACGTTCTGCGCGTAGATTGGCGGAAACGCCGGATTCTCGGCCTTCAGCCGAACCCTGTTCTTTTCCTTGTAGAATCGCTTCAGCGTCACAGCGTCCTCTACCATTGCAACGACGATGTCGCCGTTCTCCGCGGTGTTCTGCTGAAGAATGACCGCAACGTCGCCGTCCATTATGCCGACGTCACGCATACTGTCCCCGCGCACATGAAGTGCGAAATGTTTTCCTTTTCGCACGTATTCGAACGGTATCTGAACTACACCGTCGTAGTTCTCCTCGGCAAACAGCGGAAGTCCCGCGGCAACATTCCCGATGATCGGAATGCGCGCCACCTGCTCACTGGTTTCAGAATCGATTTCAAGCACTTCGATGGATCGAGATCGATTGTTATTGCTTCGGATATAGCTCTTCTTTTCAAGTGCCTTGACGTGATCGTAGGCACCTTTGACGGAAATTGCGAACCGTTCGGATATCTCTCGTATGGTTGGCGGGAACTTATGGTTGGCAACGTAACTCTTGATGTATTGAAGCACTTCCCGTTGTCTGGCAGTTATCTCTTTCATTTTTCCACTTTAATGCCATACTTTCGGATCTTGCCGTGCAGATTGCTCGGATACATTCCAAGTGCCTGTGCCGTCCTCGTAATGTTGTTACCATTTTGACTGAGCTTCTGCTCGATATAGCGCTTTTCGAAAGCGTCCCTCGCCTCGTTCAGCCCCATCTCCTGAAACTCCTCCAGAAGACCCCCCTCCGGTTTTCCGGTGCTCCTCTCCCCCAGGAACCTGACAACGCTTTCGGCGGATATCTCCGCCTCGTCGGTCATAATGTTAATTCGTTCCACGAAATTTTTCAATTCCCGAATGTTACCCGGCCAGTTGTACTGAAGAAGCACCTGCATTCCTTCCGGGGTTATGACTCGCGGGATGCCACCGTTGGTCTCCACATGCTTGTTCATGAAGTAGTCAACAAGCAGCGGAATATCTCCGGTCCTCTCGCGCAGTGCCGCGACATGAATCGGAATAACATTCAGACGAAAAAAGAGGTCCTCACGGAACTTTCCCCTGCGGATCTCCCGCGCAATATCTTTGTTTGTGGCTGCAACGAGCCTCACGTCGACTGATATCGACTCCTCGCCGCCGACGCGTTCGAACTTGAGATCCTGGATTACCCGCAGAACCTTGGCCTGGGCGCTGAGGGACATGTCGGCAACCTCGTCGAGAAAGAGCGTCCCGCGATGGGCAAGTTCAAATTTGCCTTTGCGCCGTCCGATCGCGCTCGTGAACGCGCCTTTCTCGTGTCCGAACAATTCGCTTTCAATTAGCGTGTCGGGAATCGCGGCGCAGTTCACTTCTATGAACGGTCCGCGATTGCGATGGCTTCGCCGATGAATCTCCCGGGCAACGAGTTCCTTACCGGTTCCATTTTCACCGGTGATGAGAATGCGCGAATCAGTCGTGGCGCTCTGCTGGATAAGCTCCTTCACCCGGAGAACCGGATCGCTGCTGCCGGTGATCTCATCCTGCGTGAACATGACGTTTTTCAGGTGCAGGTTCTCGCGGCGAAGTTCTTCGATTCTGATTGCGTTTCGCACCACCGTTACTACCCGGTCAAGGCTGAGTGGTTTCTCGAGAAAATCGAATGCGCCGGATTTGACCGCCTTGACCGCGGTGTCAATGTTGCCGTGGCCGGAGATCATCACAACCTCCAGTTCGGGCCAATCCTTCTTGATCGCCTTCAGGACATCAATCCCGCCCATGTTGGGCAGCCATACGTCGAGCAGCACCAGATCAACAACTTCCCGATTCAATAGCGAGAGGCCAATGATGCCATCTTCGGCAGTATGTATGGTATAACCTTCGTCTTCGAGAATTGCGGAAAGGACCTCGCGGATACCCGGCTCGTCGTCTACGATCAGAACGCTGCCCGGGCTGCTTTTTGAATTGGTCTTGCCGTCATTCGAGGTGCTCACTGCTCAACCTTCCGGTAAGTCCAGAAAAAACGTCGTACCCAGACCACGCTCAGTCTCGAACCATATCTGTCCACGGTGATCGAAGACTATGCGTTCAACTATTGCCAGCCCGAGCCCGGTACCGTGCTTCTTCGTGGTAAAGTACGGGTTGAAAACCTTGTCATGAAGTTCCGGTGGTATGCCGGGACCGGTATCCTGAATCTGAATTCTACAGTAAAGGCTATTCCCCTTTTTGACAAGGTCTGCCCGAATGTAGACCTCGCCCTTACCTTCCATAGAGTCGATCGAGTTTCGCAGAAGATTGGCGAACACCTGCCGCAGCTGTGAGGGATCCGCGAGGATCGAGATGGCAGGATCGACATGTTCGGTATGGAATAGAGTCTCTACCGAGGTGCTGTATGCCGCTACGGCCTCCTGGAGAATTGCCGCAACGTGTACCGTCTGCAAATGCGGCTCGGGCATCCGGGAAAAGTCCCGGAACTCGCTGAGCAGACTGCTCAGGCCGTTCACTTCGTTGACGATCGAACGAACTGACGTCTCCAGTACACGCTCGAACTCCTCCTGCCCTGTGAGACCAAGCTGCTGATACTTGCGCAGAATGCGTTCGGCAGAGAGGCGAATTGGTGTGAGCGGATTCTTGATTTCATGAGCAAGCTGCTGCGCTATCTCCTGCCATGCCGCGACCTTTTCCGTCTGGACGAGCTTCTGCCGTGACCGATCAAGTTCCGAAACCATCTGATTGAACGACCTGACAAGCAGACTCAGATCGTCGCCTCGGCGCGACAGAATCCGGTACGAAAAGTCCCCGTCAGCAACCCGTCGCGTGGCGTCTTCGAGCTGCACTATCGGTCGGATGATCTCGTCGCTGAGGAAAAAACTCACCAGAACGGAGAGCAGAAGGAGCGGCAGTGAGAAGAATCCATAAAACAGCACAAGACCAAGCAGAAAGAGTGACTGCAGCTGGTCGAGCTGCCGGAATGTCTCCAGCGCGCCGGTGATCTCGGTCGCGCCTCGATCAAAACCGGGTGGTAGAACCTCACTCAGGACAATGGCATTCCGGTCGGTGCCCGCCTGCGGCTGATAGACCAGTACGCGCACAAAGCTCAGAGTCCCCGTCGAGTCCTTCACAACTTCACCGGTTCGGCTGTTCTGAATCTGGGAATAGCGAAGCTTCGTGCCCTCAGTGCCGGCAAAATAAATCTCCGCGCCGGACGGGCTGAAAACCTGCATGGAATCGATCGCCGGCGCAAGCGTTCGGATCCCGTCCCATGCGCGCCGCGGATTGCGCGGGACATCCTGCAGGAGGCTGCGAAGTACATTGCTCTTTGAAAAGTCCGCGAGGCTGCCGGTCTTCTCCTGATAGTATTGAAGCGCAATATCCTGTCCGCTTCGAAGTGCGTTGCCGGTTTGACCGCTGAACCAGAGTTTTGTAGAACTGTTGATGAAATTGACCGACAGAATTCCCTGTGGCACCGAGGACAGCAGCACGATAAAAAAGAAGAACAGCAGCAGTCGAAGTTTGAACCGGATTCCCGGTCGGCCAAGTGCCCGGTCACGAACAACTCTCACGATGTTCAGCACAATTGCGACGATCAGGATGATCGGGAAGAGCACTCCGACAAAGATAACAAGCATGCTTGAGAATGAGTGGGAGAAGGTCAGATCAGTCAGAATCTGATTGGAGAAAAGAAGGACAAGTCCGATGAGAAGTACATACAGAAGAACCAGGCTGATAAGACTGGTTAGTGATGCGCTTGCCGACCGTGGCATCCTCACGTCAGTTCCCCGACTCGGACTGTGGCGGAAGCTCCAGTTTGAACCAGTGGGAGGTGACCTCCGGTTCCAGCCGCAGAATTGACATGATGGCAAGGGCTGACACCAGTTTCATCGGACGAACAAGAACGCGCACCATGAGATATGACGGGCGAACCTCTCCCGCGTTCGCATGCTTGCCGAGAAAGGACCACGGCAGCGAAAATGAGTTCAAGTCGAAAAACGATCGGGTGAAATCTGCTACTGTCTGGCTTCGCACGATCGGGCGGTCCGTGCCGGACACCAGATACTGCTGGCTGTACACATCCCATCGGGCGTCCCGGGTAATGCGCACTTCCTGCACCAGCCGGTCACCGAACAGCCGGATAAGTCCGGTAGGTTCCCGGTACACCTGAATGATGAAAGTCACCTCAGCCTGCATCCCGTTTCCCAGTGAGTCCATGACCTCCGAAACAGGGGGATTATCCGGATATACGGATACTGTGATGCCACTCGACGTTTCGGCCAGGCGTGCCTGAACCGAGAGCGCCACGGCCGTCCCTGCACACAGAAAGAAGATCACCGAAGACACCAGAACAGTCGCCCCGGAGGTGGTGAACCAGTTCGTGCATAGTCGCCGCGCCTTCACTCTTCCTCGAAACGGTTTTCGAACAGCCGCGTCAGTGCGTCGACCGCATCGCCTTCATCTTCACCGTCGGCTTTAATGGTAAGTCGAGTATTGAACCCCGCGCCGAGCGTAATGATTCCCATGATGGACTTCGCGTTCACCGTCTCGTTGTCTTTGTGGAAATTGATCTTGCTTGCGAACTTGCTCGCTGTCTGCACTATCAAGGCAGCCGGGCGCGCGTGAATGCCGGCCCGATTCTTGATGGTTACTTCCCTCTCTACCATCATGTTCCCCGATTCTCGCGCGAAAGCTGAGCACATCTGCGCCTCAGCTCCCGGCTAGTCTGCTTCGTCCATCGGCGCGATTGAGGAGCCGGCACCACCGCCGTTCTGACGTTCCCGCTCGAGCAACTCACCGTGTTTTTCGAAGTATAGGTTACGAGCGTTCTCGCTTTCAAGCCACTTGAGCACGCTCTGATTGAACTCGCGCGCTGAATAGTAGCCCATTTTTTTGAGCCGTTCATTCATTGCAGCAGTTTCGATGATGATGGGCACGTTCCGGCCGGGCTTCACGGGTACCTGTAGGTAGGGAACATGCACGCCCAGCACCTCCCGCGTCCGATCTTCCGCTCCGATCCTGTCGTATACCTTGTTCTGATCCCACAATTCAAGTTCGACCAGAAGCTGCACCTGCTTGCTGTCCCTGATTGCACCGACGCCGAAGATGTGGGTGATATTGATAATGCCGAGTCCCCGGATCTCCATGTGATGGCCGAGCGCTTTGTGCGCGCCGGCACCCTGCAAAATGTTCCCTGCAACGCAGCGAATCTCCACCGCATCATCGGCCACGAGGCGATGACCGCGCTCGATCAGCTCGAGCGCGGCCTCACTCTTGCCGACACCGCTGTCACCGACGATGAGCACGCCGATGCCGAACACCTCTACGAGCACCCCGTGCATCACCTCCTGTGGCGCAAACACGTTACTCAACGCCCGTATGAGCCGGGAGGAGAACTCGCTCGAACCGATGTCGGTCTGCAGGGTTGCCACCGAAGCCTGCTCGGAAATTGTGGTGAAATCACGGGTCGGCTCAAGCGCATGGGTGAAGATGCAACACGGTATCTCTCGCCGAAAAAGCTCCTGCAGGCTCTCGATGTTGCCGTCGCGCTGAAGTTTTTCGAGGTAGGCGTGCTCACCGCGCCCGAATATCTGAATGCGATGCGGTCCGAAATTGTCGAAGAATCCGGTAAGCGCCAGGCCGGGGCGATTCAGGTCCGGAACCTGGATCTCACGCGAGAGTCCGGACCGGCCACCGACGCATCTGAGATTCAGTGCATTATGCTCCTTCAGATCCTGATCAAGCAGGTCGAGGACGGTAAATTTCTTCATGCATCAGTCCTGGGTGAGTTACAGATCTTCCGGCAGCGCATCCCGCAGACTGCCGGCCCTACCTGCGTGTCAAACCTCCGTGGGAGCGCCTTTGCGATCCTGAATCTTGCTCTTCTCTTTCTTGACCTTCAAATCAACCTTGTCAATCAGCTTGTCCAGTCCTTCGTGCAGATCGTAACTGCGGACTTTTATGTGGCTCGCGAGTCCCCATCTGAAATTGATATTCACTTCGCACTTGAAGTCACGGCGTTCCTTGGTCAGCGTAAACAGGAGGTCTACGATCAGATCCCGCGCATAATCGACGCGCTCGATCTTCTTGGTGACGAACTCTCTGGTCTCATCCTTGACGTCGAAATGGACTCCCTTCAGTTCGAAATTCATATGCCACCTCCATGATGGGTTTTTCTACCCTGAGGAAACAGCTGTCCCACGGACCTGCTTCCTCGGGAATGACGGTTCGTTCTATCGTTCATATGATGAGGAAATGTCGAGCTCCTTGCGGTATTTTGCGACGGTACGACGGGCAATATTGATGCCTCGCTTTGCCAGAAGCTCCGCGATCCTCTGATCGGAGAGATGTTTCTCCTGTTTCTCGGATTCGAGGATCTCCTTTATTGTCTGTTTGACACCCTCTTTCGAGAAACGCGACCCGGTGGAACCGGAGCCGGAAATCGAGTTCGAGAAGAAGTATTTCAGCTCAAAGATACCCCACTCGGTCTGAACATACTTGCCGTTGGTAATTCGGGATACCGTCGCCTCGTGAACCCCTACCTCACCGGCAATATCCTTCAGCGTGAGTGGTTTCAGATACTTGGGTCCGCGAACGAAAAAGTCCCGCTGGAACTCCACTATCGCGCGCGACACCTTCAGAAGCGTCTGATTGCGTTGGTGAATGCTCTGAATGAACCAGCGCGCATTCTTCAGATTACTGCGAACGAACTGGCGAACGTCCTTCTGTGGGGCCTGTGGCGGTGTCACCTGCATCTGCTTGAAGAATGGATTGATTCCGAGTACCGGAATCTCCTCATCGTTCATGATGATGACGAATTGGCCCTCCTTCATCTTCACCATGAGATCGGGTATCACGTAGGTTGACTTGTCGTTTGAATACTGTCTGCCGGGAAACGGCTCGAGCCCTTTGATGAACTCAAGACATTCGAGCACCGACTGTTCATCGGTTTTCAGCTTACGGGATATCTCGGCGTACTTGCCGCGCTCGAGCAAGTCCAGATAGTCCGCAAGGATCTCAAGCGTGTACTCCGGCGCAACAGGGTTCAGCCGAGTCTGCACGATGAGTGATTCGCGATAGTCCCTGACGCAGGTTCCCACCGGCTCGAATGTGCGAATGATCGCCATAACTCGTTCTGCGGCCGGCAGTTGGTCTTCGGGTACGAGGATTTCGATCGGCTCCCGATAGAATCCGTTGTCATCCAGATTTCGGATCAGGAACTCACCGAGCGCAAACTCCTCTTCGCTGATCGGCTGAAGCCTGAGCTGCCATACCAGGTGCTCATGCAGAGATTCGGGACGGGAGAGAGCTCCCTCCATGAACTTACGCTTTGCATCTCCTGCCTCATCGTCGTAACCGCTCTGCGTGTAGCCGGGATCCGATGAGTTTTCGAAGTAGTCGTATTCCTCATTCCGTTCGTTCCGGGCAGGAGCTTCGGTATCTATCGAAACGGTAGACCGATCTTCCACTACTTCAAGTGCGGGGTTTGCTTCCAGTTCTTCCTGAATGCGAAACTTCAGCTCCTGCAGGGGGAGAGTCATCAGCTGAATGCTCTGAAACAGCTGTGGATTCATTTTGAGTCGCTGTTCCTGGATAAGAACAGGTTTCTGGAACTGCAAGTTCACCTCTCACGTATTATATTGTGCCTCCCCCCTCTGTTTGTCAACTTGAAGGGCGAACGTGCAGGGTCGGCTACATCTGGAATCCCTCGCCGAGGTAGACCTTGCGGGCGAGCGGGTTACCCATAACTTCATCGCGCGAGCCTGCAACGACGATTTCGCCGTCCTTGATGATGTAGGAACGATCGGTTATTTCGAGGGTGTCGCGAACGTTGTGGTCGGTTATGAGAACGCCGATTCCCTGTGCGGCAAGATTTCGCACAATGGTCTTGATCTCATAGACTGCAATCGGATCAATACCGGCGAAAGGTTCGTCGAGCAGCAGAAACTTCGGCTGAATGGCAAGGCTGCGTGCAATTTCAGTGCGACGGCGCTCACCGCCGGAGAGCGTGTACGCCTTCTGCTTGCGTTTGTCGGCAATTCCGAGCTCGTTCAGCAGCTGCTCGAGTCGCATGTGGCGCTCCTGGCGGCCAAGGTCGTTACGTGACTCGAGTATTGCGAGAATATTCTGCTCCACTGTCATCTTGCGAAATACCGACGGCTCCTGTGGCAGGTAGGAGATACCTGATCTCGCGCGGCGGTACATCGGCTCGTGGGTGATATCCTGACCGTCCAGAAGAATCAATCCTTCTGATGGTCGGATGAATCCCACGATCATGTAGAATACCGTCGTCTTGCCGGCTCCGTTTGGTCCGAGGAAGCCTACCACCTCTCCTTCATGCATCGCAAAACTGACGCCACGGACAACTTCTTTCTTACCGAAGCGCTTTACGAGATCTTCAACCTGAAGGATGGTCCGTCCACTCACGGCGCGGCTCCGGGCGACTTCGCGCTCGCTGGCGACTGCGTTGAAGGATTTGCGTCGGTCGCGGTCGTAGGCGTACTCTTGTTCCCGGTCGTGACAATCTGACCGCTCACCTGACCTTCCAGACTGATATCATCGGTCTTCAAGTCAATGGAGATGCGTCCGGCGCGGTACTCATCGCCCTTGTAGTAGGCGACCGGCATGCCGGAAAGTTCAAGCTTGTCGGTGTCGCGGTGGTAGATCGCGAATTCGGAGCGCGCAACGACGTTCTTCTTGAATATGCGAACGCCGATCTGTATGAGGACTACGTTTTCCTGGCCCCGGCTTTCGATGAATCCAGCCTTCACCACAACTTCGTTTTTCATGTCTTCCATGACCGCGTTGCCTTCCATCCGCGCAATCTCCGTCTGACGGTCGTAGAAGAACGTATCACCCGTCAGATGGATATTGCGTTCGCTGTCGACAACATCTACGTGTCCCGTGCAGATTGCGTAGCGGAAATCAGTGCCGTAGAGCTCGATCCGGTCGGCATGAATTTCGGTGTTCTTCGTATGAACACGTGCATTTCCGACAAGGGTCGTGTGCTCGTTTCCCTTCGCCAGCGTGCTGTCCAGCTGGTCGGCCGAAAACTGGATATCGGTAACCGCCCAGACCGGCGCTGAAGCTGCGGCAAGCAGGAACAGAGCGAGTACGCGAAACGATCCGTGGCTCACTTTGCACCCCCTTTGTCCTCGACCACGACGGTTCCCGAAACCGGACCGGAGAAGCGAACCTCGTTCCGAGCGGCATCGGCAAAGAAGCCGGTACCGGTCAACTCAGTTCCGGAATCCTTGCGGATCGTCACCACTTCCTTCGCACCGGAAGTCAGTGTTCGCGCCTTGTCATTCCAGAACAGCGAAGAACATCCGATTGTCGCCTGCTCCTGCTTCGAATAGAAGCTGATGTGACCCGAAAGCTGGACGTTGTCGCTGTCGGTATACAGAATGGCGCTGTCGGCATTGCCGCGGGTGATAACCTCTCCTGAATCATTGTACTCCAGAAACTGGATGCCCGTGAGTTCCTGACTCTTTTTCTGATCAAATGATTTCGATACTTCAGCTGAAATCTGGAACGTCTTTCGATTGTGACGAAAGCTCGTGTGCTGAAAGTTATAGAAGATGAGGTCGGGAACGTTCGCTTCGAGCTTCTGAGCTACTTCGGCAGCCCGGTAATTGAGGCTGCACCCGCTGATGCTCAGCGCAAGAGCTGAGCATGCGCAGACAAGACTGAATGCTGCGGAAACGCGAACAGACCGACCGCCCCTACTGCACTGCGGTCGGCTTCGGGATCTGCTCATGATTCTCGGTTCGGGCATCCTGCGTAACCGTGCGCGGAGGACGCCGTACCCCGGAAGGTTCATCATCGTCGCAGCCGGCACGCCGTTCCTGCCGCCCGAGCCGCTCCATGTTTGCCAGGCTTGCCTGAATGAAGCTTCGGAACAACGGATGAGCCTCAGTGGGGCGAGACCTGAACTCCGGGTGGAACTGCACGCCGATTCCCCAGGGGTGCTTCTGCCAGGAAACCGACTCGACCAGGGAATCGTCTGTGGTCACCGCAGTGACTTCCAATCCTGCCTTGATCAGCTCGGGACGATACTTGTTTGAAACTTCGTACCGATGGCGGTGGCGCTCCCAGATCAGCTCGTTTCCGTAGACTTCACGGATGAGCGTACCGGGCAGCAATTTCGACTGGCTGCTGCCGAGCCTCATCGTACCGCCGTAGTTCTTGACGTCGACCTGCTCTTCAAGGAGCGTGACGACCGGATGCTCGCATTCCGGATGGAACTCGGTACTGTCCGCCTCGGCGTAACCGAGAATCGAGCGCGCGTACTCTATCACCATGACCTGCATGCCGAGGCAGACGCCAAAATAGGGTATCGAGTGCTCCCGGGCGTACCGCGCGGTTCTGATCATTCCCTCGATACCGCGGCTTCCGAAGCCTCCGGGAACCAGGATTCCGTCCACGTCGCCGAGCACCTCGGTCAGATCGTCGATCTTTTCCAGCTTTTCCGCATCGAGCTTCACCAGCTCCACGTGCGACATGTTCGCGATACCGCCATGAAAAAGCGCTTCGTCGACCGACTTGTACGAATCCGCAAGATCTATATACTTGCCGACCACTGCGATCCTGACTGTCTGATTGCAGTTGCGGTACACGTCGACGACCCGTTGCCACTCGGTGAGATTGACCGGCGGAGAATCAACTTTCAGCTTCCGCAAGACTATGTCGTCAAGACCCTGCTGAGCGTACATGAGCGGGATTTCATAAATAGTCGAAAGGACATCGTAGGCTGAGATGACAGCATCGTAGTCGACGTTGGTGAAGAGCGCTATCTTGCGGCGCATGTCGTCATCCAGCGACCACGGAGCGCGGCACAGGAGTACATCAGGCTGAATGCCGATCTCCCGCAGCTCCTTGACCGAGTGCTGGGTTGGTTTGGTCTTCAGTTCGCCGCTGGTTACTTCAGGGACCAGCGTGAGGTGGACGGAAATGACGTTCTCGTGTCCCTGTTCGTGGATCATCTGGCGAATCGCTTCCAGGAACGGCACCGACTCAATGTCTCCGACGGTTCCTCCGATTTCGACGATGGTCACGTCAACTTCATCATTTTCGCCCACCGCATAGATGCGTTGCTTGATGCGATCGGTTATGTGAGGAATCACCTGCACGGTCCGGCCAAGGTAGCGACCTTCGCGCTCGCGCTGGATTACTTCCTGATAGATCTGACCGGTAGTGATCGAGTTCGCTCGCGATAGGGGAGACATGGTGAACCGCGCATAGTTGCCGAGGTCCAGGTCCGTTTCGGCGCCGTCGTCGGTAACGTACACCTCGCCGTGTTGATACGGACTCATCGTACCGGCGTCCACGTTGATATACGGATCGACTTTCGCCATCCGTACCCTGAGCCCACGGCTCTCAAGGAGACTTCCCAGCGAGGCAGCGGCGATCCCCTTGCCCAGGCTCGAACAGACACCA
>DATKUC010000266.1:0-7963 GCA_035530835.1 Spirochaetia bacterium | reverse complement strand
GCCAGAAGCTGCGGATCCTCTCCTCGAAGCGGCGTTGCGTATCGACGCAACCAGAGGTTTCGCGCGCAACCTCGTACCGATTCCAGCGAGAGGAATCGCCTCCTCGCATAGAGATTCGCAAGCGCCTCATCGATCCGCTGTCTATCGATTCCGGCCTCTATCGCGTGGAACCTTCGTTCTGCGACCGGTGTGTTCAGCCGAAACTGCTTCCGGTAGTTGTGTACCCCGAGGTATACCCAGAGGCGTTCCATGCTGTTGTTCACATTGCGGGCGAATCGAGTTGACTCCCGCACATGCTCGGCAAGTCCTTTGCGAAACTCCCGGTCCATGTAGTTCACCGGGAACAGTGGATTGTGCACATCACGAGCGCGCCGTGAACTCACCGTCGGATGCTCGAAGGTGTGATCGATGATTCTCTGTCTGATCGCAGGGATACCGCTCAACGCATCGCGGTATGCGGTCTTTTTATCGGTCCACAGGGTGATGCGTGGTAGCTCGGATCGATCGGCGAGCTTCGCGATAGCGACCGCGAGATTGGAGAAACTCCTGCGAATACCACCGGGATCGGCACGATAGAGCTGCTCAAGCGCACGCCGAAGCCGTTTCTGCCGTTTCGTCATCGTTCCTGCACGGCGGATCGTCACGTAGTCAATGAAATAGAGGAACTGAGAATCACAGCCTGCAAGCAGGTGAATGTTATTCGGGTAGTACTGACTGACCGTGAAGCTCTGGAACCCGTCGGCCGCAAGCGGTTCGCGCAGGCTGACTGCAGCGAGGATCCGTTCGTGAGCCGCGATGTACTGCCGGGCGAGTCGGGAGACCCTGTTTGACACCGAACCGGGTGAACACCCGAGTGATCGTCCGAGTGCCCGTACCCCGCAGCAGCTCGTGATTCCCTGCTCGATACGCCGGTAGGAGATACGACGTTTGACGTAGTAGTCGAGGCGAAAAGTCTGCTCCGAGCAGGAGCGCTCGCATACTCTGCAGCGGAACCGCCTGACGATCCCGCGCGAGGCGGTTCGGTAGCTCCCGTCCTGAGAATACCAGCGGTGACAGCCGGAGCACCCGGGGAACAGAGGATGATCCGGGTTGTGGAACACACACTTCGGATTCGGACAAAACGGCGGAACTAACACAGGCATTCTCCATAACGAAGGGATACCTGGTACTACCGCTGTTTTGCACCGTTACTTCATTGCGCCCCCAAGGTTTGTCACACTATATATCGCCTGAACAGCTTTCGAACGAGCGCGGCAACCGCACCGAATGCAACGAAAAACTCGAGCCTTCCCAGAAACATCGCGAAGATCTGCATCCAGAGGATCGGCGCTGGAAGATTCGGCACCGTGACGCCCACCGACAGGCCAACTGTGCCGATGGAAGAGGCAAACTCGAACAGCGCGGCCTTCAGGGGAATCCCGTAAAGCGTCATGATCACGGTTCCCGCAAAGAACAGGAGCAGGTACATGAAGGTGAAGATTCCCGCCTGCAGGAACGCCGTCTGGTCCGGGTAGATCGGAAACTCGCCCGCCCACACACGGTGCTCGTGAACTGTCCGGGAGGGCACGATCAGCCTGCGGATCTCCCACACCATCGCACGCCATAACAGATAGACCCGGTACTGCTTCAGCCCGCCCGCAGTCGAACAGGTACCACCGCCTATCAGCATCAGGATTACCAGGATGAGCCAGCCCGCACCCTTCCAGTTTCCGTAGGAGACTGTCGAGAAACCGGTTGTTGTCAGTGCGGAGACGGTCTCGAAAATGGCAACCCGAACCGCCTTTGACAAAGTCGGATAGAGGGAGTCTGTCACGAAGAACAGTACCAGCGGAATAGTCACGATCAGCATGACCACGAACGTTCGTATTTCGACATTCAGAATGAACGCTTTGAACTTACCCCGTACCAGCAGGTATGCAGTGGCGAAGTTCAGATTTCCCGCGATCATCAGCACAATGCTGACTGCCTCCACGGAGGGTGAGTGCCAGTAGCCGATGCTTGCAGAATGGGTGGAGAATCCGCCGGTGGATATCGCGGCAAACGTCTGATTGACAGCATCAAACGGGTTCATCCCGACCAGCATGTATGCGATAATGCCGACCACCGCGTAGCCGGAGTAGAGCAGCAGCACGATTTTTGAGGAGCGCGCAACACTCGGAACAAGCTGCTCCCCCTTTCCCTCAGCACGGTAGATGCCAGCTCCCACCGGCAGGGAAAACGCGGCAAGCATGACGATCGCGAGCCCTGCGCCGCCTGCAAGCTGCATGATGCTCCGCCACAAAAGCAGGATCCGCGGAACCTTCTCCACATCAACCAGAGAGAGCCCCGTTGTCGTCCAGCCGCTCACCGACTCGAACAGACCCTGTGTGAAGTTGAGTCCGGTCGCGGCCATAACGGGAAACGCCGACGCAACGCAGACGATAGTCCACGACAGGAATACGACAATCATTCCGTTTGCCGGCGTTATGACCTGTTGTCTCGGCTTGAAAAAGCGCCGAAGCAGAACCCCCGCAACTGCCAGGGGTAAACCGGTTTCCCAGTAGGGCGAAGCAAAAGAGAGCTGTTGCGGTTCGAAGATGAGGAGCAGAAGCGGCGAGAGCACCACCGCGCCGGCGATGAGGAGCACGAGGCCGAGCGCGGACGCGATAACCCGGCCGTCCTCCGGGCGTACCACTACTTCCGGACTGGTTGTCTGACCGCCCATTCTATCCCACCAGTGAGGTATGCCATAACCTCCGCAAACGAGTCATGCCGGGTCACCACAAGCATTCGGTCGCAGGCGGCAAGCGTCGTCTTCCCATTCGGTACAATCTCATCCTTTCCACGCGAAATGGCCGCGATCAACGTACTCGCAGGCAGGGCAAGTGAGCTGAGCGTACGCCCTACACAGGGCGCTTCATCGGGAACCAGCACCTCCACCACTTCCAGGCTGCCGTTCGCCGCCGGAAAAAGGTTGATGATCGAATCGAACGAGGCCCGCTGTTCGATGAGTGACGAGAGTATCGTCGTTACCGAGAAGGTCTCGGTAACTCCGAGCTTGTGAAAGAGTTCCTCGCTTCGCGGATCATTCACCATTGCAAGTACGCGGCGTACCCCGAACATCCCTGATGCGAGCTGACAGATAAGAAGGTTGTCCTCATCGTGAGAGGTAATTGCGATGACGGCGTGCTGTTGGCGAACGCCGGCATCTTCGAGGACTGCGGGGTGAGTCGCATTTCCGGATACCACCGTAGCCTTGAGCCGCCGCGCCAGCTGCGTGCACTCAGCAGGATCACGGTTGATGACAGTGACCCGATGCCCCTTTTCCCCGAGCGAACGGGAGATGAAAAATGCGAGGACTCCTCCGCCGACTATTGTAATATTCATCGATTTAGTTACTCCTTCCATTTACTCCTGCAGACCGAGTGCTCGAAGCACGCTCACAGCTGCGGTCGTGACAGTCGAAATGGGTAGCAAATCGGCGCGTCTGCACTGCGGCTCCAGAGCCGGATCGTAGATGCGAGTTGCTACCTTTTTCACGCCGTAAATCGTCCGTGCGATCTGGGAGACCATCAGATTCACGCTGTCGCTACCGGTTGCCGCAATGAAGATGTCCGCCTTGCCGATCTTTGACTGTTCAAGCGTCGCGAGTTCAACAGCATCGCCCTCGATGGTGAATCCGGAAAATCCTGCTCCCAGATCGAGAAACCGGCTGCTGTCGATGTCGACCACAACAACGCTGCATCCGCTCTCACTCAACGCGCCCGCAAGATAGAGCCCGAGCCGCCCGCACCCGACAACAACTGCGTAGACTCCACGTACCGTGCTCATCTGCGCCTCCTGATTCGACTATACGTCTCTGCCCGGACTGCGGGAAGAAAACGGCTCATTCGTACCGCAGGATTACCCGAAGTTTTATGGAATCTTAATGCGAAAGCGAATGCCGGCGCTGTACCGACCTTCTGAGTGCGGATATCATGAGTGAGTGCCAGAGGGAAAACTGCTTGTCTGTGTCAGTCCAAGTACCACGTCCACAGACGTCGTCCGCCGGGGTGCGGAGATCGCCCGCGCGTTCGGTGTCGAGTGGATTGCAGTCCATGTGCAGACCGCCTCCACTGATTCGGCAACCGACGGAAACCGCGCCCGAGCGGCAGAACATCTGAAACTGGCCCGGCAACTCGGAGCATCGATTGAAGTTGTTTCGGGCGACGATGTTGCCGGAGCGATCATCGAATACGCTCTGCGGAGACAGGTGACGAAGATCGTCATCGGCAAAAAGGCGTCCGGAGGATTCAGACGCATCTTCAAACCGGGGGTGGACACGCAGCTCGTCCGCAGGAGCGGTGTTATCGACGTCTACGTCATTCAGGGCGCAGAGTCCTCGGTTTCGCACCTGCGCCGAAAACCGGCGCTCAGGCGGCGATCACTGCAATCGCTGATCTCGCTCGTCGCGATCGCCGCAGCAACCGGCATCTGCAGTATGTTCAACGGCGGGACAGTCGCCTCGGCGAACGATGTGATGATCTATCTTGCGGCGGCGTTTTCGACGTCGATCTTCTTCGGCTGGCTGCAGGGCATCATCACCTCCGTCCTTTCGGTACTCGCCTTCAACTTCTTCTTCATCCGGCCGTACCACACATTCACTGTCGATGATCCGCAGTACCTGTTGACCCTTGCCGTGATGCTTGCAGTTACTCTGGTCTCAAGCAGCATTGCCGCCCGCGTCAGACTCCAGACGGTACTGAGCAGAGCTCGGGAGCGCCGAACCCGCTCTCTTTATGATTTGAGCAGACGACTCACCGAGGCGTCAAGCGAAGCTCAGATAGTCGACATAGCCTCACGGGAACTCTCAACGCTTATCCGTGGCAACGCGCTTATCGTGCGCACCGGAATGATTCCCGAACTGGCCGACAATGCCGAACGGGAACTCGCTGGCAACTGCACAAACAGCGGAACCGCCTCGAGTCTCGGGATGATGCGCTGCCTGCCACTCGTCGGCAAGACAGACAAGTTCGGGGTGCTCCTGCTCAAACCGCTCGTGCCGGAAGAGAACGACGTTTTCGATGACGAGCTGCTGCTTGACGGTATGCGATCGCTCATCGTGCTCGCGCTTGATCGCGAACATGAATCGATTGTAGCCGGAACGCGACTGCTCGAGATCGAACAGGAAAAGACCCGGAACGCGCTGCTGCGAAGCATCTCTCACGACTTGCGGACGCCGCTTGCGACCATATCCGGCGCCTCGATGATGCTGCTGCGCGAGGGACTCCCGCCGGAGATGGCGCACAATCTTGTATGCGCAATTACCGAAGAGACACGGTGGATGAGCCGAACTGTTGAGAATATGCTGCGTGCCACGCGGCTCGAGGTGGGAGCACTCGATTTGTCAATCAAGCTCGAGACTGTGGATGATCTGGTGACCTCAGCGGTCGAACAGATCATGCGACAATCCTCTGACGCGGCCGCAGGGAGCTCAGATCCTGCAATCAGCGTAACACTGCCGGAGAAGCTCCTCGTCGCGCCGATGGATTTGCCACTCATGCAGCAGGTGCTCATAAACATACTTGATAACGCTGTACGGTACTCACCGGCCGGAACCCCAATCTTCGTGACAGTGACATCGACATTGCGAAAAATCGAAATCCTGATTGAAGACGAGGGACCAGGAATTATCGACGACGATCTGCCCCGGATATTCGAAAAGTTCTATCGTGGCCGGAGTTCCCGCAATACCCGGGGCTCGGGGCTCGGACTCTGGATCTCCGCGACAATTGTCCGGGCGCATGGCGGGGACCTTTCGGCAGAAAGCAGGGGCAGCCTCGGTACCCGGTTTCGCATCCAGCTTCCCGCGGCGGCGCCATGACAGGACAGAAACCGCTAATTCTGGTCATCGAGGACGACCGACCCATCCGCACATTTCTGCGCATGTGCCTCTCGCTGCAAGACTATCGCGTCGTGGAGGCGGAGAACGCGACCACAGGTGTCTCGATGGCGAGCTCCTACGTGCCCGATCTGGTAATTCTCGATCTCGGGCTTCCTGACCGCGACGGGATCGAGGTGCTTGATGCGGTACGGCGATGGAGTCGCGTGCCGGTGATTATTCTCTCAGCGCGCGATCAGGAGAGGGACAAAGTTGCCGCACTTGATGCGGGCGCGGATGACTATCTCACCAAGCCCTTTGGTGTTGACGAGTTACTGGCCCGGGTTCGCGTTTCACTCAGACATGCCTCGGTTCAGAGCACGGATGTCGAGACACTTCTCTACCGGCACGGTGCACTCACCATCGATCTGGAAAAACGCAGAGTAACTCTCGGGAACGACGATGTTCACCTCACCCCTATCGAATACCGTCTGCTCGCGGTGCTCGCTCGAAACGCAGGGCGGGTCGTGACTCACAATCAGCTCCTTCGGGATGTCTGGGGTCCTGAAAGCGAGCAGCAGAACGACTACCTGCGAGTGTTCATGGCAAGCTTGAGACGGAAAGTCGAAGAAGAGCCATCACGACCGCACTACCTGGTTACGGAAGTGGGTGTAGGTTACCGGCTCATCGAGTCCGATGATATGTATTAAAATGTATAGGTCGAAGGAGAACGATACCTTATGAAGCTTGAAATACTTGGATCCGGCGGATCGGTCACAACACCGCGACCGCTATGCACCTGTCCGATCTGCATTCAAGCCCGCGAACGTGGCCGGGAGTATACCCGCCTTGGTCCGTCGGTATTTCTTCACGGACCCGACTTTCTCTTTGACACTCCAGAGGAGATATCGGTACAACTCAATCGCAGTCGGATCGATCGCATTTCGGCCTGTTTCTATTCTCACTGGCATCCTGATCACACCGCCGGACGGCGCGTCTTTGAAATGAATACTGACTTTGCAAATCTTACGCGAACACTTCGTACCACCGACGTCTACCTCCCCAGACAGGTTGCCGCCACGTTCGACCAGAGTCCGGGACTGATGGATCATATGAAGTTCATGGAGTCGCTCGGCTTGATCAGCCTGAGTCTGATAAGGAATGACGAATCGGTATCGATCTGCGGCGCATCTATTACGCCGATTCAGCTGACGCGGCCGTACGCATTCGGATACGACGTCGAATACGAAGGGAAACGTGTATTGCTCATTATGGACGAGCTGAAAGGCTGGAGCCCGAATGAGATTCAACGATCTGTGAACTACGACCTTGTCTATCTCCCGTTTGGCGTCTTTGACTACAACCCCATCGAGGGAGCCAGGAAAGTGCCGCCGGACTACGCTCTCCTGGACGATGAAGCAACTATTGAGGAGACACTCTCGGTACTGAAGAAGCTGAACTCGAAAAGGTTCATCCTGTCGCACATTGAAGAACCGGATGGCATCTCGATCGAGCTTGGGGGACAACTCGGGAAATTCTATTCCCGGGAAACCGGAAAGACGATAGTCCTTGCGGAAGATACGATGAATATTGAAATATAGCATCAATACGTGCAGCGACGAAGGAGTGCCAAGTGTATAATCCAACCTCCGTTCTCTACTACGACCAGCTCTACGCAGCTCAGGGGAAAGACTACCGGAAAGAGGCCGAATACCTTATAGAAATCATCCGGTTAAACCGAGGCGAGAACACGCACAGTCTGCTCGATGTCGCGTGCGGCACCGGAACGCACCTTGCCTGCCTGCGGCACTATTTCGATGTAGAAGGTGTAGACATATCTCCTGAGTTTCTCGCAATCGCACGGTCAAAGTCGCCGGATGTGAAGTTCCACGTGGGTGACATGCGGACATTTCGAACTGGCAGAGTGTACGACGCAGTCACCTGCATGTTCAGCTCAATTGGATACATGGTCACTGTGACGGAGCTCGATGAGGCAATCGGAAATATGGCGATGCATGTTGCACCCGGTGGCCTCCTGCTCGTAGAACCGTGGTTCCCCCCCGGCTTCCTGCAGTCAGGAAGAGTCGCCATGCTGGTCGTCGAAGATGCGGATATGAAACTCGT
>DATKUC010000265.1:0-2670 GCA_035530835.1 Spirochaetia bacterium | reverse complement strand
CTGTTGCGGATTATAGGCGGCGATTCACTTCCTGTATACTGCGCGTGCAGCACACTGATAGTCGAGCGGCGTCTGCACCTCTTGACGATCTGGAGCATTTCTTCCATATATTAGGTATTCCCCAAAAAGCAGACACGGTGTCGGTGAGGCAATGCGTGAATATGACGAGGTGACAGCACATCAAGTGCGAACAGATGTCGCGCTCGCGAAGGAGCACCCAATGGCAATGGTAAGACTTGAGAACGTCAAAAAAGTCTATGCTCTCGGCAAGACCGAAGTTGCCGCCGTCAAAGGCGTGAGCTTCTCCATCGAAAAGGGAGACTTCATGTCGATTGCGGGCCCCTCGGGTTCGGGAAAGACAACAATTCTCAATCTCATCGGGTGCATCGACACCCCGACCGAAGGCGTGGTCGAGATCGATGGTCAGGCCACGAACGGCCTGAATGATCGTGAGATTACGTTCCTCAGGCACAGAAAACTGGGTTTCATCTTTCAGTCATTCAACCTGGTACCGGTTCTCAATGTGTATGAGAACATCGAGTTCCCGCTGCTGCTCGGCAAGGAGAGTTCCGGCCGAAAATCACGGAAGGAGTGGATCGAGTCGCTCATTGCTGAGGTTGACCTGGAGAAGTGGACCGCGCATAGACCGAACGAACTCTCAGGCGGTCAGCGACAGCGTGTCGCCATTGCGCGAGCGCTCGTGACCCGCCCTGAGATAGTACTGGCCGACGAGCCGACGGCGAACCTCGACTCGGCAACCGGTGGAGCGATCATCGAGCTTATGAAGAAGATCAACCGCGAGATGCAGACCACCTTTATATTTTCTACCCATGATGACCGCATAGTCGGAATCGCAGACCACATCATCCGGCTGCAGGACGGGCTGGTGGTGTCGGAGGAGCGAAGGGAGCAGGAACATGCCGGTACTCGTTAGGATCGCACTGCGCAATCTGCTCGAACACAAGGCGAAGAGTTTCATTATCGGTTTGATTATCGCCATCGGCGTGATCATTCTCGTTGTGGGCAATTCGTTTATCGATACTGCGGCGCTCGGCATTCAACGCTCGTTCGTCCATAATTTCACCGGGAGCGTATTCATTGCCGGGAAAGCGGACGCGCCGGTATCTCTCCTGGGCGTCTCATCGGTCGGCGGAACCGAGTCTACGCCGCTTCTTCCTGACTACCGGCAAATCATGGATCACATTGCAAAGTTGAAGGAAGTGAAGGGCGCAACCTCCCAGGTTACCGCCATCGCGCTCCTGAATGTCGAGGGAAACGACAATACCGAAGATTCTGTTCCAACAATCGTGTTCGGAATAGATCCTTCGACTTACCGGTTGATGTTCGATAACCTGCAGTTCGTCTCCGGCGGTTATCTGCTTCCCGGGCAGGAGGGGATTCTTCTTTCCACCCAGCAGGTGGCGAAGATCGGGAAGGACCTGAAGACCGAAATACGAACCGGTGACAAGGTGCTTCTGAACAGCTTCGGTTCTGCAGGGTTTCATATCCGGGAAGTGACCGTGCGCGGAATCTTCGCCTTCAAGCAGGTTGACCCGATGGACACCGTCTCCGGTGGAAATGTCAGCATCTCCTACGTCGATATCCAGACCGTACGGGCGCTGGAAGGCATGGTCGTGAGCTCGACGAACATTACTCACGTCGACAAAGCGGCTACCTCGCTTCTGTCCGCCGGGGACAATGCGGTTGCCGACATGTTCGGCGGCGGGAATATGGTCCAGGTTGATCAGAACGCCTCGCGTCCTGTTTCGAGCGGGGACCTTACTTCCATTCTCGGAGACAGGAGTTCGGTAAAATCTGCCGAGCAGCTTGATACGGGAGCATGGAACTTTATTCTCGCAGATCTGAAAAACCCGAACGATGCTCCGCAGGTGATACGCACGCTGAACGCATGGTTTGCTTCACAGAAGATCGACGCACAGGCGGGTGACTGGAAAACGGCCGCCGGTGGATTCGGCGCGATTGCGGACATCATCCGAGTGGTATTCGTGGTGGCTGTTCTTATCGTTGCGGTGGTCGCTGTCATCATCATCATGAATACGCTCATGATAAGTGTAATTGAGCGCACATCCGAAATCGGAACCATGCGGGCACTTGGCGCGCAGAAGGGTTTTGTCTGGCGTATGTTCATCGTGGAAACGCTTACTGTCTCGGTAGTGTTTGGAGTTGCCGGCATGCTGCTCGGCAGCATCCTGATCGGGATCCTGAATATTGTCGGCATCCACGCTGGCAGCGCATTCCTCGAGATACTTTTCGCCGGCCCTGTTCTCCGGCCCACAATCTCACTCGCCTCACTTGCCGGTTCACTGGTGGTAGTTGTGATTATCGGAGTTCTATCGCACATCTATCCGGTCTCAATAGCACTCAAAATTCAGCCGGTCAGGGCGATCCAGACCGAGTAAGGAGGTTACCGTGAAGAGTATCCTAATGGCCCTTCGCAACCTGAACCGGCAGAAGAAACGGAGCTTCCTGCTTGGCGGTGCAATTGCGTTCGGTCTCATGATCGTCACTATTATCAATGGTTTCACCGGAAGCTTCGTGCAGAATGTCGATGAAAATTTCTCGCACCTGTTCGCCGGTCACATCTTCATCACCGGCACCGAGAAGCTGGCGAATGGCCGCCGGGTGTCGATCATCCGGGATGACGCGCTG